>JBBSTQ010000516.1:0-2573 GCA_038235745.1 Sphingobacteriales bacterium | reverse complement strand
TCTTGAACTTTTGCCACCTGCTAAAATATATGCTGATATTTCGTCCATTTAAATGGTGTAAAGTTTGATAATCGCAATTGCCAAAACTACCGCCAGTATATTTCGCAATGTTACTGTGTTAAACTTTTTACTACCGTAGTACGCTCCAAAAAAGCCTCCGATAAATACAATTCCAATTAAGACGACAGAAGCACTAGGTATCTCGCCACCTTTTAACATAAAACCAGAAATACCAGAAATAGAATTAACTAAAATAAAAAGTGCTGAAACTGCCGCGATTTGTTTCATATTTGCCCAGCCTAGCAACAGTAAAACAGGACTTAAAACAATACCACCACCAATACCAATTGAGCCTGACAAAAAGCCAATAACTGCACCAATCAACAATGCAAACAGAATGTTTATCTCCGTTAGTTTTATTTTTTCTTTACCAAAAACACCCAACAGCCGCAAAACCGCAAATAACAATAATGTGCCTAAAATGATTTTGTAAAGCTTGGCATCAACGGTTAAAAATCCGCCAAGGAAAGAAAACGGAATTGAGGTAATTGCGAAGGGATAAAATAAATTCCATTTGAAATTTTTCTCCCTGTAAAAAAAGTAAAATGAAATACCAGAAACTAAAATATTTAAGATTAACGCCGTTGGCTTCATAAACGTTATCGGCATAGCGAACAAACTCATTATTGCTAAGTAACCACTAGCTCCACCATGCCCAACACTCGCGTATAAAAACGCAACGATTGGCAACAGTAACAGTAGAAACGGTGAGCTTAAAATTTCTGAGACTAACATAAAGCATGCTTTTTTAACTGTTCGTCCAAAAATTTCCAGCAGTCTTTGTTTATTGTTTCAAAAATATCAACTAACGATTTGCCGTAAGGAGTTAATGAAGTACCGCCTCCTTTTGAGCCACCTATCTTTGTTTCAATAAGCGGTTGTTTTGATGTTTTGCTTACATCGTCTATTAAGCGCCAAGCTTTTTGGTAAGAAATATTTAAAGCTTTGGATGCCTTATTTAGAGACCCCATTTCATCAATTTTCTTTAGCAACTGCACTCGGCCTTCACTTAAAAGTATCCCATTTTCAGCTTCTATCCAAATTTTACTCTTGATCTTCAAAATACCAATTCGTTATACTTATGCAAGTATAACGAAATTGAACATCAATTATATGTGATATACCTCAACTTTTGAATCTTTTTCTAAAATGTAGTTACCGTTGGGTAAAAAAACTAAGCAATTGGCTGTCGCAAAAGTATTTAGCATTGATGAGTTTTGATGTGATAAGATGGTAACAATATGATCAGAAAATACAGCTTTTAAAAATTGACTTCGGGTATTGTTTACAGTAAGTTCATGCGCAAGTTGCTTTTCAATTTTTTGATCAATTTTCGCTGTTTCGCCTGCGATGGCGTTCAAAACAGATCGAACATAAACATAGTAACAGGTTAAGCTTGCAGCAGGATTTCCCGGGAGTGCAAAAACCAGTTTATCGTTCATTTTCCCAAAAAATAAAGGCTTTCCGGGCTTTTGGTTTACTTTGTAAAATAAAGTTTCCACCTTTAATTCTTCTAGAGCAGCTTTCACAAAGTCGTAATCGCCGACAGAAATACCTCCAGAAATTAACAAAACATCGTTTTCTTGGAGTGCTTTCGCAATGCTATTTTTTGTGTTCTGGAAATCATCATCAACTGCATAAGTCTTTATGTCCTTGATGCCGGTTTCTGTCAATGCAACATGCAACATAATCGAATTGCTCTCAAAGATTTTACCATGTTCCAACTCACTTCCTGGTTTTAATAACTCATTGCCAGTAACCAAAATCCCTACACTCGGTTTTTTATAGACATAGACGGTGCTAATCCCTAAACCAGCCAAAAAGCCAACTGCAGCTGCGTTTAGCTTAGTCCCTTTAGACAGCGCAATTTCATTGATGGTAATCTGTTCGCCAAGTGGTCTAATATTAGCTTCGCATTTTACGGGTTCGGTCAAACTTAATATTCTGTCGTTAACTGATGTTTTTTCAATCTGCATAACTGCATTTGCCGAGTCAGGCACAGCAGCACCCGTAAATATCTTTACCGCTTCGCCGAGTTTCAGTTCTACTTTATGCGCATCGCCCGCTTTTATTTCGCCTATTATTTTGTACGATAAACTTTCGTGAACGTTCAACGCAAATCCGTCCATTGCAGACTGCCTAAACGGAGGCATATTTATGGGAGAAACCACATCCTGAGAAAGAATGTGTTGTTGCGCTTGCAGCAGAGAAAGCTCTACTTCTTTAGTTTTTGGGATGTTTATGTGTAATAAATACTTGGCTTGTTCAACAGAAATCATTTGAAATCAATTTAGCCTCAAATTTAGAACAATATAATTAGCTGTATGGTTGACGAAAATCTTTTTGTAAAATTCCCTAAAGTGTTGTAAACGATCAACCAATCTAAAAGAGATTTCTATGGCTCATTTATTACCAAAAATACTCCTACAGCATCGAGATGCATTTCCAGCAAAAAAAAGACCCGCAAATTGCGGGTCTCTTAAATTATTATCGAAAATTAAGCTTCGGCCTTA
>JBBSTQ010000515.1:0-2574 GCA_038235745.1 Sphingobacteriales bacterium | reverse complement strand
TGTGCTAAACAAAGCAAAGCAATATGCTTCTGAAATAAATGAGAGTTTATCTGAAATAGTAGAAAATTACTTGAAGGGTTTAGAGAAGAAAAGAAACTCTGAAAGTTTATTGAATTATATCGATCAATTAGAAGTTCCCTCAATTGATGATGACATCGATTTCAAAAAAGAATATTATAAAGATAAAGTTGAAAATTATGGCAACTAAAGTGTTTTTAGATGCTAATGTTATTTTGGATTTTGTTTTGAAGCGGAATAATCATGAAACGGTTCGTTCTATTTTTCTTTTAGAAGAACAGCAAAAAATCAATCTGTTCGTAAGTTCATCAATATTGCATATTGTAAGCTATTGGCTCACTAGAAGCTTAGGATCTATTGTGGCAAAAACTACACTCCTAAAATTGTTGGATCATGTAAAAGTTGTAGAGAGCAATCATGAAAGTTCTGTTCGAGCTTTAGAATCTGAGTTCACAGATATAGAAGATGCTCTGCAATATTTCACAGCATTATCGAACAAGATGGATTACATAATCAGTTTTGATAAAGGGTTTCTGAAATTCAATTCGGAGAAGTTACCAATTGTTAATGCTCGAACTATGGTTACCTTGTTTGAATCATGAAAAAATAACAGTTAAAATTTTTTAGATATGGAACATAAGAACGTATGATATTGATTGCGGATATTTTCGCAAACATCGGTGTTATCATTTGTACCATAACAGTCATATAAACGGTATAGTACTAGCACCAACCGTAGGGTAATTTTAGTGAAATAGTTGGAATAACCAAACAATAACCTAATTTAGTTCCGTTGATATCAACTATACCATATGAAGAAAATTATTACTTTAATCTTTCTCGTTGCAGTTATAAGCGCATGTAGAAAAGACAACTCTACTTTTGTGAACAAAAAATCTGGAGCGAGTGGGGCCAAATGTTTAGCAATCTCCGCCGAAGAAGTCGGCAGTGGTGTAAAATCCGTTGTAACATATCAGTCGGACTCAATTATTGCTTCAATTGTTCAATCAGATATTCCAGACGAAAACCAATATTTAAAACAAGAAACGCCAAAGATGTTTCTTTATTCGAAAGGATCAGAAGCGTTAAAGGACGTGAAATACAGGATGTACCTGAACAGTTTTGGTGCAGTAGAAAAGGAGGTTGCTGTTACATTAAATGCGGACAACAAAACTTTTACGGAAGTAACTGCTAACACAAATACTTATACCTACAATTCAAAAAAACAGCTGGTAAATATGAATAGAGGGTTAGATCCTGACGATGGTTCTTATTTTGAGTTGACTTATGATGCACAAAACAGGATAAGTAAGATTTTGGTGTATGAGAAACAGGGGGGAGAGCTCTATTTTACGTATGATAACTTCAAATTTTCGTCACAACCGAAAAAAGATAATCTCGGACAAATAGGGTTCGACGATACAATTGGTCTTTACTTTATTCCGTCCTTAAGAAACGTCTATATTGCGCATTACGAAACCACTTTTGAAGGATCGGGCTTGGCACCAGACACGTATGATTTTGGGCTTAAGTTTAACAAAGATGGTGTCTTGGAACAAGTGGAAATAAATTATGTCGTTTTCGGAATCCCGATTGATTCGATCACAAAGCTGACTTTTAGTTGCAAGTAACATGAAGAGGATTTTGCAAGTAGTAATCTTTACAAGCATTCTTGTATCATCGGGCAATGCTCAAATTATCATGAATGGGAAAAGCACTTACCGTCCATATTTTAACAGTACTAAAGACGCAATTAGCATTTCTTATGGCAGTTTGTTTTGGAACGATCCAAAAGAAAAAGAGTTACAAGGGTACACTGAAGGTTTAGAAGCGTTTCATGATGATGATTTAAATCGCTATCTGAAAAATCTAAATTTCAACGTATCATTAAGGTTTGGCTTTGAAAAAGGAATTTCAGAGAAAATTTCGATAAAAACTGTTTTATTAACGGGGAAACTATATACCGGTGCTTCTCTTCGTAACGATCTGCTAGTCAATCAAAAATCCAAGGTTTTTCAGTTCTCAACTTACGGAAACTACTTACTGTCACGACCTGAAAAGAAGTTTAAGGTGCATTTTATGCTTGGTCCCGAATTTATGCTGGTAAACAAAGATGTTTTAATTCTTCAATACGTTGAAAAAGAAGGGGATACGCCTGATGATTTTAATCAGAAAGAAACCATTTTTGAAGTCGGTTTAACTACCGGCTTAGGTTTTAGTTACACATTTGGTAAACACATTGCGCTGTTTACCGATGGATTGATTGGCGTTTCCCTACCGGGTGGCGGACTAAAAATAACGAACTCTGGTTTTGGGCTCAAGTATATTTTTTAAAGCCCAAGCAGTTCCTAGTTGGATGTTTTTTTTAAGGACGAGATTTGTAGATTTTACTTAATTTTGGGATAATCTTAAAGTTATGCAAAAATCATCCACAAAAGAAATACAAGAGCGTTTTGATAAAGATGTGGAACGTTTCTCAAATTTAGAGACGGGTCAGATTGCAACAATTGATGCTGAAATATCATTAGAATTCACCACAGAAGCGACTAAAGCTAT
>JBBSTQ010000514.1:0-2578 GCA_038235745.1 Sphingobacteriales bacterium | reverse complement strand
GAAAGTTTGGTAAACAGGGTTAGCACCTGCGAGCTGGTTGGTTGTTTTACTAGTTCCGTTAAATACTATGTTTGTTTGCACAAAGTTTCCGTTGGCATCATAGACAAAATCGCCTGCTTGAAACAAACGATCGGTTACATAACCATATACGTCACCAAATCTTCTGCCTGTAGAAAAATTTCCATTTAAACTTCTGTTTTCCCAAGCAATCTGATAATCAGCGCCTTTTGTGATAAAACTTACAGCATCGCCAATGTTTGCGTCAATAGTTAACCGAAGACCATTGTTGAACTGGTGGCTAAAGTCTAAAGCAAGTTCCCAACCACGTGTTTTTAAATCTCCTATACTGCTTTCTGGTACACCAGTTCCAAAAGTAGCAGGCAGTGCGTTACTTGGAATAAGCATATTTCTAGTATAGCGTTGAAAAACTTCCGCTGTAACGCCTAATTTGTCTTCAAAAAAGCGGAGGTCTGCACCAAAGTTCATGTGTTCAATATCTTGCCATTTTGTGTTTCTGTCAACAGCAGGCGGTGTTCCGAAAGAATAATAGGGTTTTCCGTCAGCACCTAACCAAGAAGACTCACTAAGACCGATAGTCGGTATGTATGTATCATTATTGACCGATTGATCACCAATGAAGCCCCATGAAGCTCGAAGCTTTGCAAAACTCAAGACTGGCCTTATACTTTCCATAAAGTTCTCTTTTGAAATTACCCAACCTCCAGAAACACCGGGGTAAGTTCTCCATTGTAATCTTTTTGAAAATTTAGAAGTACCATCACGTCTCACCGTAGCTTCAAGGAGGTACTTGTCATCAAATGCGTAGTTTACCCTACCAAAAAATCCAGCTTGAGCATCCCAATCTGCACCACCACCCGCCTCTTGCGTTCCTGGGGCAAATCCAAATTGTGGATTCTGTGGATTTATCAAATTACTTCGGCTTGAGAATTGACTTGATTCATCAAACCCAACAATGTTTGTACCTAGCAAAAACTTAAATTGATGTTTCTTTAAATCAAGCCGGTAATTGGTTAAGGCATTAAGCGTATTTCTAACCGACCTGCTATTACCTTGACGGAAATATGTATTTTCTTTTGTTACATGGTCTGTTAATGGAAAACGATAAGCTGGCATACCGCCTGAGTCTGTAGGGTTACCATTTTCATCTACATACACCACTTGACCATTTGCATCTTTAAGTGCCTCTACACCATACCAATGCGTACGAGCCTGAATATATGGAACTGATGAGGTTAGCAGATTATTTTCTGTGGTATAAGCGTAATCAGCAACAATGTCCCACGCTTTGGTTATGTTAAGCGTTCCGCCGAATGTCATATTCAAAAACTTTTCGTCACGAATTTGATCGTTCGACGTCCGAGCTGAAAAAGCTGGATCTATCAAATCAGCATCCTGTTCTTTTACGCCAATTGGGAATAAACGGCTCCAACGGTATAGGTATAACCATGGATCTGCCCGGAAACCGAGTGTATTTGTAGATGCAGGGCTTCGTTTAGTTGCACCCGCATATCGTACTCCTCCACGTAAGGTTAAATAATCGGTGGCTTTTGTAGTTAGCGATATCGCTGGCGTAATCCTTTTATAATCATCATGTTTTGCGGGCTTCATCATCCCTTCTTGCCCTAAATAACCCACGCTTAGGTTATAGCTGGTATTGCCACTTTTACCGTTTAAACCGATGTTATGTATTTGAGATAGTGCATTATCTTTGATCATTGCAGCTACCGGATCAAAAATTCTATAACCAAATTTCTGAGATCCGTCCCAAGACCAATCACGTCCATAAAGTAGTGGATCGTCGTTACCAACAGTTCCACCATATTTAGTTTGCCATTCTCTTATCTTTTCTAAACTGTTTCTATCCACACGCCAAAAACCTCCAGCAGGACCAACCTGCTTCATGTTTTCATGAGCGTCTACAGAATATTCTAGACCGTCAATTCCGGCAATATCTATAGGTTTGAATGGAGTTTGCACCACAAAGTTATTAGAGTAAACAAATTTACTCCCATCTACCTTTGCTCCTTTTTTTGTGGTAATCAATATAACGCCGAAAGCTGCTTTTGAGCCATAAATTGCACTTGACGCAGCATCTTTTAAAATAGTAATATTTTCAATATCATTTGGGTTTATAAATTGAATACTCGGAATTTCTACGTTATCTACCAATATTAACGGGTTACTATTACCTCTTGGCGAGCCAACTTGTCCACGTATTTTGATAATTGGATCAGAACCTACCTCGCCACTTGGCACCACTACCGAAAGGCCAGGAACGGCTCCTTGCAATCCTCTACCTACATCGGCTATAGGGCGGTTGCCAAATACTTTCTCCACATTTACGGAAGTAATTGCACCGGTTAAACTTTCTTTCTTTTGTGTGCCGTAACCAACTACAACCACTTCATTAAGACCCGTAGCATCATTTATCAAGCCCACGTTAATTGCGGTACTTGAGCCTACCGTTCTTTCAACAGATTTCATACCAATGAAAGTGAATATCAAGGTAGAATTTGCTGGTACAGATATAGCATAGATTCCCTCGGTGTTTGTTTGG
>JBBSTQ010000513.1:0-2580 GCA_038235745.1 Sphingobacteriales bacterium | reverse complement strand
TTAGGCCGTCAGAAAAATCAAGTTCTGTTCCTGCCAAATAAAGAAACGATTTCATGTCTAAAACAATCTTCATCCCTTTATCCTCAAATTCTTGATCACCTTTTTGGGTTTCATTGTCAAAATCCATATTATAGGATAAGCCAGAGCAACCTCCGCCTTTTACAGAAACCCGCAAGAAATGAGATTCATCCAAGCCGCCTTCTTTGATGAGCTCTTCAATCTTAACTTTCGCTTTATCTGTTATTGTTACCATTTTGAGAGTATCAAGTATTTAGTATAAAGTATCAAGATTCTAAGTCGACAGCAAATCGTCTTGGTTCTTGATACTTAAATCTCACTACTTTTAGTGATGGCTTTTCTCTAATTCAATTGCTTCCATACCGTTTTTAACGCGGTAATCGTTAATTGCCGACTTAATTGCGTCTTCTGCCAATACTGAACAGTGAATTTTTACTGGCGGTAAAGCCAATTCTTCCACAATATCCATGTTGTCAATAGTCAACGCATCGTCAATTGATTTTCCTTTTAGCCACTCTGTAGCTAAAGAAGAAGATGCAATTGCAGAACCACAACCAAATGTTTTAAATTTTGCGTCGGTGATCATGTGATTTTCATCTACTTCAATTTGTAAACGCATCACATCACCACACTCTGGCGCACCTACTAAACCAGTACCAACACTTTGCTTAGACTTGTCAAGCGTTCCCACATTTCTTGGATTGCTATAATGATCAATTACTTTATCTGAATATGCCATTTCTTTATTTTTTATCCCCGAAAGGGAATCGTTTAATTTATATTTATTCTTTGGAACAAAATCATTACAATTATCCCATTCAATTTTCCATGCTCAGGTTGAGGGGCTTAATGTGCCGCCCACTCTATTGAGTCAAGATCTATGCCTTCTTTAAACATTTCCCATAACGGAGAAAGTTCTCTTAAGTGATTTACTGATTTTAAAGTAGTTTCAATTGCGAAATCAACCTCTTCTTCTGTACTAAACCTTCCCAACCCAAAACGGATAGATGAATGCGCTAGATCATCAGATAAGCCTAAACTTTTTAAAACGTAAGACGGCTCTAAAGAAGCAGATGTGCAAGCAGAACCAGACGATACCGCCATATCTTTCATCGCCATCATCAATCCTTCACCTTCAACATATTTAAAAGAAATATTTGCTGTGTGCGGCAATCTGTGTTCCACGTTACCGTTAACATAAGATTCTTCTAAAACAGTTAAGCTACTTTCCAATCTATCTCTCATCGCAGAAAGTCGTTTAGCTTCTTCTTCCATTTCATTATAGCAAAGCTCGCAAGCCTTACCCAAACCAACAATACCGGGAACATTTAAAGTACCAGACCGCATTCCACGCTCATGTCCACCGCCATCCATTTGTGAAGTAACCTTAACTCTTGGGTTTTTTCTTCTTACATATAATGCACCAACACCTTTTGGTCCGTACATTTTATGTGCAGAAAGTGCTAATAGATCAATCCCGTCTTCAATAACGTTTACCGGAATTTTACCAACTGCTTGCACAGCATCTGTAAAAAACAAAGCGCCGTGTTTATGCGCTAATGCGGAAATTTCTTTAACAGGCTGTATAACACCAATTTCGTTATTAGCATACATAATTGCTACCAAAATCGTTTTTTCTGTAAAAGCAGCCTCTAACTTTTTAAGGTCAACTAACCCGTCAGATTCAACGTCTAAGTATGTAATATTAGCGCCTAACTTTTCCAAATGTTTACAAGCATCTAAAACTGCCTTATGCTCTGTGGTAAGCGTGATAATATGATCACCCTTCTCTTTGTACATTTCGTAAACACCTTTAATTGCAAGGTTGTCAGACTCTGTAGCACCCGAAGTAAAAATAATCTCTTTTTCGGATGCGCCTATTAATTTCGCAACTTGCTCACGAGCGTAATCTACGCCTTCTTCTGCTGCCCAACCGAAAGGATGGTTTCTACTTGCTGCGTTTCCAAATTTTTCTTGAAAGTAAGGCAACATCGCTTCAAGCACTCTTGGATCCAAGGGTGTAGTTGCGTTATTGTCTAAATATATAGGAGTTGTTAACATCGTATTTGTATTTGATTTTAATTACATTACAAATGTAAGAAAAAACTTGTCAGCACTTAGCCAATAGTCGGCATGCTTTAGGTAAATTGGTCATTAAAATGCAATTTTGAACTATGATTATCGAACACTTGGGCATCGCCGTAACGGATATTGAAAAAGCCACCAAAATGTATGAGCGTTTGCTGGGCTATAAACCGTATAAAACCGAAGAGGTAGAAAGTGAAAAAGTAGTTACCAGGTTTTTTAAAGCTGGAGAGACTAAAATCGAGTTGTTAGCGGCAACGGATTCAAATAGCACCATTACCAAATTTATCGAAAAAAGAGGCGAAGGAATTCACCACATTGCTTTTGCAGTGGAGGATATTTACGCCGAAATTGAACGGTTAAAAGCTGTAGGCTTTGAGTTTGTAGATAGTGTGCCTAAAAAAGGGGCTGACAATAAATTGATTTGCTTTTTAATGCCAAAATCTACGGGAGGTGTGTTGATAGAACTTTGCCAGA
>JBBSTQ010000512.1:0-2581 GCA_038235745.1 Sphingobacteriales bacterium | reverse complement strand
ATTTGCCAACATATTGTCCGAAGTTAATTTCAAACATTCTGCTGCCTTTTCTTTATAATCCCAACTTCTCCATAAAATAGAAGAGCAAGACTCTGGTGAAATTACCGAGTACCAAGTGTGCTCAAGCATATAAACACGGTCCCCAATTCCAATACCTAACGCACCGCCACTTGCGCCTTCGCCAACAATCACACAAATTATCGGAACTTTTAATACTGACATTTCCAACAGATTACGGGCGATGGCCTCTCCTTGTCCTCTTTCTTCGGCTTCTAAGCCAGGGTAGGCGCCAGGAGTGTCAATAAAAGTAACTACTGGCTTGTTGAATTTTTCGGCAAGCTTCATTAACCTCAATGCTTTTCTGTAACCTTCAGGGTTCGCCATTCCAAAATTACGGTACTGCCTCAGCTTTGTATTTGTACCTTTTTGGTGGCCAATAAACATAACCGTTTCTCCGTTCAACGAACCAAATCCGCCAATGATGGCCTTATCATCCTTAACAGTTCTGTCGCCATGCATTTCAATAAAATCATCGCAAATGGTTTCAATATATTGTAAGGTATAGGGTCTTTCGGGGTGTCTAGAAATCTGTACTTGTTGCCAGCCAGTAAGGTTGGTGTAAATGTCGTGTTTTGCTTTTTCTATCTTTTCGTTAAGTTCTTTCAAAGTTGCCGACATATCAACTTTAGTTTTTTCTGCAACTTGCTGAACTTTTTCTACCTGCCCTTGTAGGTCGGCAATAGGCTTGTCAAAATCGAAAGACGTTTTCATAGTTTTATTTTTTTGAGAGGTCTAA
Organism: Sphingobacteriales bacterium; assembly: GCA_038235745.1. Classification (GTDB taxonomy): domain Bacteria; phylum Bacteroidota; class Bacteroidia; order Sphingobacteriales; family Sphingobacteriaceae; genus Pseudopedobacter. Next base: position 1,785 of record JBBSTQ010000512.1, on the reverse strand, counting down.
GTTATCGTTTACTTATCAAAAACTGAAATATGTGTTTTTTTAACGAAGAACACTCATCTTTTCATAAGGTTTGTTATTGCAAAATGTGGCGTATTGTCTCAGATTTTTAGAAATCATTTGCGTATTCATTTCTTTTCTTTTATCATTACACACAAATTGACTATGCTGTTTGATTTAAAATAGTAAATTGAGTTAATTTGCACTTGTAAATTAAGGGAATGGTTAAAACAACTTTTATTATAGATGACGATGCCATATATGTTTATGCTATAAAAAGGTTGATTAGCCTCAGAAATTTTTCTGAAAACGTGTTGGTTTTTAATAACGGAAAAGAGGCGATTGACTATTTCACTAACACACCTGTTGCAGACATTTTGTATCCAGACGTTATTTTATTAGATGTTAGAATGCCGTTGATGGACGGTTGGAGCTTTTTAGACGCTTACGCTAACCTCACGTTTGAAGGTAGCAGTGAAGTTGATATATTTATGGTAAGTTCTTCTATTGATCCTCGAGATTTAGAAAAAGCTAGTGGTTTTCCAATCATCAAAAAATATCTTTTTAAACCGATAAACTTGGAGGATCTTCATCTCATCTTCTCAAAAAATGAGCCTTCATAAGTTTAACAGAACTTGTCTACTTTGGCCAATCAACCTGATTTCTAAATCTGTTAACCGCCTTCTTAAATTAAAGTCTAATTTTCTTACTTTTGCATTTCAGAATTTCTGGGCCTTGCGGGGATTTTATGCAAACAAACATAAACAATGAAGATTTCGTATAACTGGTTAAAGCAATTTTTAGATACCGATAAAAGTCCTGAAGAAATTTCAACTATTTTAACAGCTGTAGGTTTAGAAGTTGAATCTCTGGATAAGGTACAAGCCGTACCCGGTGGGTTAGAAGGATTAGTAATTGGTTATGTGACAGAATGTAGTCAACACCCAAACGCAGATAGGCTAAGAGTAACTAAAGTTGACGTTGGTGCGGGCGAGGATATTCAAATTGTTTGTGGCGCACCCAATGTTGCTACTGGACAAAAAGTGGTGGTGGCAACCGTTGGCTGTACTGTTTATCCAAACACAGGAGAGCCGTTTAAAATCAATAAATCTAAAATTAGGGGCGAAGAATCTGCTGGGATGATTTGTGCCGAAGATGAAATTGGTTTGGGCGGAAGTCATGCAGGGATTATGGTTTTACCAGAGGACGCAATTGTAGGTGCTTTAGCAAAAGACTATTTCAACTTAAATGATGATTTTGTTTTTGAGATTGGCTTAACCCCAAACAGGGCAGATGCTGCTTCGCATTTAGGCGTTGCTAGAGACATTGCCGCATTTTTGGAATTGCCGATTATGGCAAATAATTTAGATGCTTTTAAAATAAAGGATAATAGTTTTGCCATTGATGTTGAAATTGTAGATAATGATGCAGCGCCAAGATATTCTGGATTAACCATTTCTGGGGTTACTGTTAAAGAATCACCTAGTTGGTTGAAAGAAAAGTTGGCGGTTATCGGCCTGCGTTCTATAAATAACATTGTAGATGCAACTAATTACATTTTGCATGATTTAGGTCAGCCTTTGCATGCATTTGATGCTGATAAGATAGCCGGCAGTAAAATAATAGTTAAAAAGTGCGAGGACGGAACGAAGTTTAAAACTTTGGATGAAGTGGAACGTACGCTTAGCGCAGATAATTTAATGATTTGCGATACTGAAAAACCACTTTGTATTGCCGGTGTTTTCGGCGGGATGAATTCGTGCGTTACGCAAAGCACTAAAAATATAT
>JBBSTQ010000511.1:0-2585 GCA_038235745.1 Sphingobacteriales bacterium | reverse complement strand
TTATAAATAGGAAAGATGGATAATAACGATAAGCCCTCTAGTCCATTTCCCATTCCGCATTCCCGCTTCGTGATAATTAACGACAGTGTGGCATAGCCATCCCTTTGGGAAAACATCTCACAAGCAAAGTCGCCATGTCACAGAGTGACTCCTTTGGAGCTAACTGTATACCTATTTGTAAGATGTTTCGTTAGCACTAAACATGACGGCGTTGGCTACCTTGCAATTGTAATCCCTTCAAAACACTAATAAAATAGTAATGCGAAAAAATCAACGAAAGCCGGAGTCCAAAATTGCTCGTATAATCATTGAAAACCTAAACCCCCAACAACTCACAAGTTTTCTCTGCAGCTAATTTCTCTGCATTTTTCTTGCTGTAATCAGTAGCGCTCGCCATTTCTTCACCACCAATAATTACCTTCATGGTAAAAAGTTTAGCGCTATCTCCCTCCGCATTTGAAGCGGGTTCAAAAGAAATTGTTTTACCATGGCGTTGGCACCATTCAATCAGTTTACTTTTAAAGTTGGTCTCGGTAATCTCTAGCGTATGAATATCTATATGGGGTTTGATAATTTGGTGGGTAATAAAATTCTTGGTAAAATCGTAGCCTTTATCCAAATAAACAGCACCAATCAAAGCCTCAAAGGCATCGCCCAACAAAGAACCTTGGTGCGGACTATTGTTAAGAGCTTTTGAATCGTAATTTATCAACTCTTCGAAACCTAATTTTTTCCCGAGCTGATTTAGATTCGCTCGTCTCACTATTTTAGACCTTAATTCGGTTAAAAAACCTTCATCCTTGTAAGGGTAAAGTTTAAATAGTACTTCGGCAATCACAGATCCTAAAACGGCATCACCCAAAAACTCTAGTCTTTCGTTGCTGCTTTTTGTACCATTTTTTAAAGTCAAAGCCATAGACTTGTGCCTAAAAGCCATTTTATAAAGCGATATATTGCCAGGTACATAACCCAACAAAGTTTTCATTCTCTTTACGTACTTACGGTCGGGAGAAAGATGTAGCTTATAAATTCTTGATAATGGCATTCAGATTATCTATGAAACAGAGCGGTAAGCCATTCAAAATTGTCTGGAGAAAAAACAATGCGAGCGCATGATTAATCTTCGTACTTTTTGAAAATTACAGAAGCATTGTGGCCACCAAAACCAAACGTGTTTGATAAAGCTACTTTAATATCCCTTTTTTGAGCCTTGTGAAAAGTAAGGTTCAATTTTGGATCAATTGCAGGGTCATCAGTAAAGTGGTTGATAGTCGGCGGAACAATTCCGTTTTTGATAGCTAATATACAAGCGATAGACTCAATTGCACCAGCAGCACCTAATAAGTGACCCGTCATGGATTTTGTTGAGCTAATGTTTAATTTATACGCGTGTTCGCCAAATAAATTAACAATTGCTGTGGTTTCGCTAATGTCTCCTAATGGGGTAGAAGTACCATGAACATTGATGTAATCAATATCCGTAGTTTTTAAACCTGCATCGTCTAATGCAGATTGCATTACTAATTTTGCACCTAAACCCTCTGGGTGCGGTGCGGTAATATGATTGGCATCGGCACTCATGCCTCCTCCTACAATTTCCGCATAAATTTTTGCGCCACGGGCTTTTGCATGTTCCAACTCCTCTAAAATAATGGTTCCAGCACCTTCGCCTGCAACAAAGCCATCTCTGTCTTTATCAAATGGGCGTGAAGCTGTTTTTGGATCATCATTTCTTGTAGAAAGTGCATGCATGGCATTAAATCCACCAATTCCGGCCTCGTTCAAAATTGCTTCTGAACCTCCGGATACAATCATATCTGCCCTACCCAATTTAATGTAAGCAAAGGCATCAATAAGCGCATTTGTAGAAGAAGCGCAAGCAGATACGCATGAAAAGTTAGGACCTCTTAATCCATACTTCATAGAAATATGACCAGGAGCAATATCAATGATCATTTTAGGAATAAAAAACGGATTAAGCCTTGGCGTTCCATCGCCTTTCGCAAATTCCATAATTTCATCTAAAAATGTTTTTAAGCCACCAATACCAGAACCCCAAATCACACCAATTCTATTGGTGTCAAGTTTTTGGAAGTCTAAACCTGCGTCTGCAACCGCTTCCGCGGTGGCAACTAAAGCATATTGAACAAATGGGTCTATTTTACGAGCTTCTTTTTTTTCTAAATAATCCTCAGCAACAAAGTTTTTGACTTCGCAGGCAAACTTTGTCTTAAATTTTTCAGTATTAAAACGCGTCATCGGAGCGGCACCGCTTACTCCATTTATCAATCCGTCCCAATATTCAGGAACAGTTTTTCCAATGGGAGTAAGCGCCCCTAATCCTGTAACAACAACTCTTTTAAGCTCCATTTATTCAATTAAGCAATAATTACTTTACATTTTTTTCCAAGTAGGTAACAGCTTGGCCAACAGTGCTGATAGTTTCAGCTTGATCATCTGGAATAGCCACGTTGAATTCTTTTTCAAATTCCATGATCAATTCAACGGTGTCTAATGAGTCAGCACCTAAATCGTTTGTGAAAGACGCTTCTGGTGTTACTTCACCTTCGTCAACACCTAGTTTT
>JBBSTQ010000510.1:0-2597 GCA_038235745.1 Sphingobacteriales bacterium | reverse complement strand
TTTGCCCATTGGGCATTGGTACATCCTTAAAGATGAATTATCTTTACGTGATTTAAGAACATGAAGAGCCGTATGAAGGGAGACTTTCACGTACGGTTCTGTGAGAACGCAGAGGTGCAATTCCTTTGCGTGACTCGATTATAGGGCATTTTAAAAAACTGCATTGAAATATTTGACATTCATATTTGGATTTCTAAGCATTGATTCTACTCCCCAACTTCCTTAACCGTCTGCATCCCATCGGCAACCCATTTCAGCATTCCACCTCCCAGCTCATAAATGTTTTTGAACCCCTCAGATTTCATCAACGCAACAGCGGCGGCGCTTCTTGTTCCGCTTCTGCAATAAACATAATAGGTTTTGGTTTTATCCAAGGCACTGATGTTGTTCTTAAACTCCGTGTTTTTCACATCAATATTGATTGAGTTTCGAATATGCCCTTCTTTAAACTCTCGTGGTGTTCTAACATCCAATATCGATGGATTTTGCTGAGTTTGTAAACTATCAGAGAAAGTTTTTGAATCGATGATATTGAACGATTGTGCGTTTGCGGTAAAGCTGTAAATTATTACAAGTAAGAATATTACGATTATCTTTTTCATGTTCGCGGTGTTATTTGATGTTTTGCTAAAGGTAGCAAATCTAATCTTGAAAGGGGTTTCAGGATAAGCTACGTTCCAAGTTCTTGCACAAACTTAATTTTTGGGTTCGAGAAACTATTTTCCCTTCGTTGCCCGCTCCAAACGATCATTTATACTTTTACCCAAGCCATAATCTGGGAATCGTTCAGCAACAATTAAATCTAATCCCAAAGAATCGAGATAATGTAGCGTACTGTACAAGTTTGAAGCTGCTTCTTTCAAATTTCCGTCGGCAGACAAAACTTCTAATTTAGCCACATTGTTAGGCTTTGAAGATTTTTTGAAAGTAATTGCTCCAATATTTAAAGTAAAATTTCGATTTAAATACTCATCTATATCATCGACTAAAACAGTTTTCGTATTGGGGGCATAGTGTCTTTCTAACATCCCGGGTGCATCAGGCGCAACTTCTTTTTTATTCCGCACTTTAACATCGCCTACAACAGCGCTGATATCTTCCAAAGAGATAGCGCCATGGCGGTATAAAACAGGTTCTCCATCTTCAAATCCTATAATGGTAGATTCTATCCCATTTTTGCAATCGCCACCCTCTAAAACCATTTGTAATTTCCCCTTAAAATATTGTTCCACATGGACGGCTTTCGTCGGGCTGATGCTGCCGAACGGGTTAGCGCTCGGTGCTGCCAAAGGAAAAGGTAATTTTTTTAATAACTGTAAAGTCACCGGGTGGTTAGGAATGCGGACAGCAACAGTATCTTTCCCGTCAGTTACTAGATCTGGTATGTTGTGTGTTTTTTTCAAAACCAAAGTTAATGGGCCAGGCCAAAACTTGTCTGCAAGTAGTTTTGCTTTATGTGGAATTTCTGCAACAATATCAGAAAGCTGATCGATGGAATGAATATGAACAATCAACGGGTTAAAATGAGGACGCTCTTTCATTGCAAATATCTTGTTGATGGCCACAGCGCTAAAGGCGTTTCCTGCCAAGCCGTAAACAGTTTCTGTCGGGATAGAAACTAAGTCGTTCGCCACCAGAATTTCGACGGCTTTGTCGATGTCAGAAGATATAATGCTCATTTTGTTTGTTAAGCTTTTGGTTGCTCAATATTAAAACTCTTTGGGGATAACAATCGCCTCTTCACGATCCCAGTTTGCCCTTGTAAGTATTTCTTTATCAAATATATAAGTCTTTTCTGGCTGTATCCTCAATCTTACGTTTCCAGTATCGTATTCGCCGTTATTGTTGGAATCCTCTAATACCTTAACTCTATATTTATTGGTAGGAATATAACTGTATTGAATCGTTCTATTTTCGGTGATCCTGTCCTGTCTGTAAATATTGCCTTGCTCCGTAACCAATTGTAAAATGTAGTTCTTAAGGCTGTCAGTTTTAGTAATTTTCAAACTTAAGTTGCCGTAATTCTCCACCTCATCTAGTTCAAAAGAAAGTTTAAGTTGTTTGTTGGTTTTACCATAAATATCCGTGACGGCTTCGTCTTGTAAAATTAAAGTATACGATTTCTTAATTCTCCATGGGAAGTCTAATTCGTATTTCCGTTCAGAAGGGGGAAGCTTTTTAATTTTTAATCCTTCCTGTGGGATTGAGTCGATATATACGGTTATTTTACGCTCGTCAATTTTTGCAATGGGACTGTTAAACGTTAGGGTTAAGGGCTTCTTCGGAGCAATTTTTCCTGAAGAGAGATTGTTGCCAAACAAGATATCCCCCTTGTACTCATCTTTTTGACTACGTCTTAGCGTGATGGTATCCAATGGTGTTTTATCTGAGCTAACAACCACTTTTAAAGAATCAAACTTAATCTCCCTCAGCCAAATTGCTAAGCTGTCTCCTGTTGCGTTAAATTCGATAACTGGATCTTTAATCGTTTCCTCGTTTAAAAAAGAAACACTCGGGTTTTTAATCGGTCTATTGAAAAGTAAAGAGATTTTGCCGTCATTCTCGATTTTCTGGTCCACGGTTCTAAAGTTCTCAGG
>JBBSTQ010000509.1:0-2603 GCA_038235745.1 Sphingobacteriales bacterium | reverse complement strand
GATGTATTTTGCCGTTACAAACAAATCTTTAGCCAACTTGGTACGTAAAGTATCCACTTTGCCTGCAAATCCTTCTGTTATCTTTCCGTTTGCAACCAACACCCTTGCTGTAAAGTGGTCAGACAATGGCACTTTAAGCCCATTTTGATCTACATAAAAATCCTGTCCAGCTAAGTTTAAAATTCTTAAAACCGGCACTCTTTGTTTTATAGCTGTATGGATTACGCCGTCCATATCAATATAAACCTTAGCATATTCTATAAAAGGATTCGCTTTTAAACGATCTTCTAAATCTTGGATATTGATGTTATTGATTCTTCTGCCGATTAATAAGCCGTTGTTTTCTTTTAAAATTTCGTCAATTTCTGCTCGCTCAATAAAAAATTGGTTGCCAGGCAAAACAACTTGTACATTTTTGCAAGTATTTTCTTGTTTTTTTACCTCGATAAAACCCATTAATACCACCAATGCGCTAAGGCAAAACACCCATGCAAAAGCATTAAAAACGAGCCTCCAGTTTATCTTTTTAAGCATTGGTCATCATTTCTTTAAAAGGTAAAACCAACGTATCAATATCTCCTGCACCAACTGTTAACAATAGTTCTGGCTGTTTATTTTTAATTAGGCTCAAGGCCGATTGATGATTGCAAACTGTAACATTTGCATTCTTTATTTTTTCTGCCAAAGCCAAACTCGTTACCCCTTCAATTGGCAACTCCCTTGCCGGGTAAATTTCTAACAGAAAAAGGTCATCAGCTGTACCTAAAACTTCGGCGAAATTATCTAAAAAATCTCTTGTTCTAGAGAATAAATGTGGCTGAAAAACAACCGTCATTTTTTTATCAGGATACAGCGAACGGACTGCTTTAAAACAAGCCTTTAACTCTTCCGGATGATGTGCATAATCATCAATATAAACATGGCTTTCGGTTTGTACCTGATATTCAAAACGTCTTTTAACTCCTTTGAATGATGATAAACCTTCCCTAATTTCATCTGGATTTATATCTAAGGCCAAAGCAACTTCAATGGCACTCACTGCATTTTCTATATTGTGTTGACCGGGCAAGCCTAATTCTAAATTTTCTAAATGGGTAAACTCATTTTTAAAATCGAAGTAGAATTTACGGTTTTCTATCCTTACGTTTAAAGCTTTGGCTTGCGCCGAAGTAGAAATGCCGTAAGTTGTGCCTTTGCCCAGTGGCAAGCCTTCTCTATAAATTAATTTGCCGTTCTCCTTAACTTGCTTGGTAAACAGCTTAAATGATTCATGCAGTTGCTCTTCTGCGCCGTAAATATCTAAATGATCAGCATCCATTGAAGTTACAACCGCAATGTTTGGGTGTAGGGTCAGAAAGGAACGATCATATTCATCAGCTTCTAGCACCATTATATTGCTTTCGCCGATAAGTAAGTTGGAGTTGTAGTTCGTAGAAATTCCACCTAAAAAAGCGGAGCAATTAATACCGCCGACTTGCAAAAGATGCGCTATCAAACAACTCGTGGTAGTTTTGCCATGAGTTCCGGCGACCGCAACTGTGAAAGCATCTTTTGACAAAATGCCCAACACTTGGGAACGCTTTTGAATATCGAAACCACCGTTTAAAAAGTGATTAAAAACAACGCTGTTTTTTGGAATTGCTGGCGTGTAAATGATTAAGCTTTCCTCATCTTTAACTTGAAACTGAGATGGAATCAACGACGCGTCGTCTTTGTATGAAATTGTAATCCCTTCCTGTTCTAAAGCCTGAGTTAAGTGCGTTGAAGTTTTATCATAGCCGCTTACGAAATAACCTTTCTGATAAAAATAACGAGCCAAGCCACTCATCCCAATTCCGCCGATGCCGATGAGGTAAACTTGTTTTATGTTGATTAAATTTATCATTATAACGCTATTTTAATTACTTCTTCGGCAATCACCTTATCCGCGTTAGCAAATCCTATCTTTTTAATATTCTCTACTAATTTTTCGCACAGTTTTTCATCTGCCAAAAGCTTGAGCGCTTGTTCTACCAGCTCTACTTCGGCGTGTTTATCTGAAACTAACACCGCTGCTTCCTTATGTAATAAAGCATTGGCGTTTTTAGTCTGATGGTCGTCTGCCACGTTTGGCGAAGGCACTAAAATCACTGGCTTATTGATTAGAGAAAGCTCTGCAATAGTTCCCGCTCCTGCTCTTGATACAACTAAATCACTAGCTGCGTAAGCCAAGTCCATACGGTTTAAAAACTCATTAATTCTGATTCCATTAGCTTTTGGTTGATTCCCGTAACGCTCAACAATTGATTTGTAATAATATCTTCCGGTTTGCCAAATTACTTGAACACCTGCATTTTGAAAAGCATCTAAACCAGCCATCATACTGTTGTTCAACGTTAGCGCACCTAAACTTCCGCCAACCACTAAAATGGTTTTCTTATTTGCGTCTAAATCAAAATACGCCAGCGCTTCTGCTCTTTTTCCATCAACAGCCACAGCGCTTTCTCTTACCGGGTTGCCTGTTTTAATAATTTTATCGGCTTTAAAAAAGCGTTGCATATTATCAAATGCGACACAAATTTTTTGCGCTTTTTTACCTAAAAACTTGTTTGTAATACCTGCAT
>JBBSTQ010000508.1:0-2603 GCA_038235745.1 Sphingobacteriales bacterium | reverse complement strand
TCTGATGTCGGGCGTTTCAATTTTATATTCATAAACTTCAAAAACAGCTGTAAAAAAGCCATCCAAACTATGGTCGTAGGTTAAAAGCGTAATCATTAAAACAGGCTTAATTGTGGTAAATAATGTGTTTCATACTTGGAATGCACCGTGTTTAAAATGATGTCTTTAAGATTTGGCTGGTGCAAACAGTTGGTTTTGATGAACGAGTTTGCAAAGCTGATAAAGTGTTTCGCCCGGTTTACCGCAACACCCATTTTTTGCAGATGCTGTAAGTCAAGCTTTGCGAACTTCCTCCCTTCTACAATTTTCCATGCCGACTTCACTCCTACTCCGGGGATTCTTAAAATGGCTTCAAAATCTGCGGTTTGTATGTTTAGCGGGAAAAAGTGAGTGTTGCGTAATGCCCAACCTAGTTTTGGGTCGACATCTAATTCCAAAAATGGCTTGTTCACATCTAAAATTTCATCGGCTTTAAAACCGTAAAAACGCATCAACCAATCTGCTTGATAAAGTCGGTTTTCGCGTAACATGGGCACTTGCGACTGTAAAGAAGGTAAGCGTACATTGTCCGCAACCGGAACATAACCAGAATAATAAACCCTTTTTAGGTTGAAGTCTTTGTAAAAATGATCGGCAGTATGGATGATTTGCAAATCTGTTTCTGGCGTTGCGCCACTAATCATCTGTGTACTTTGGCCTCCGGGTGCAAACTTTGGTGTTTTCTTGAACCGCTTTTTTTCGTCTTTATAAAGCACAATTTCGTTCTTTACAAAAGTCATCGGGTCAATCATATCTTGGCGGTTTTTATCGGGCGCCAATAACTTTAAACCTTCAACAGTTGGCAATTCTAGGTTGATGCTCAACCTGTCTGCATACAAACCCGCTTCTCGCATTATCTCGTCGGATGCTCCCGGAATACTTTTGAGGTGAATGTAACCATTGAAATTATGCTGCAATCGAAGCTTTTTAGCTACCGCAACCAAACGCTCCATTGTAGTATTGGCATCCTTAAAAATCCCTGAACTTAAAAACAAACCCTCTATATAATTACGGCGGTAAAAGTTGATGGTTAAATCCACCACCTCCTGTACTGTGAAAGCGGCTCTTTTAATATCGTTGCTTTTTCGGGTTACGCAATAAGCACAATCGTAAATACAAACGTTGGTCAACAAGATCTTTAGGAGCGAGACACAGCGACCATCTTCGGTATAAGAATGGCAAATGCCCATGCCGCTAGAATCGCCCAAACCCTTGTTTTTGTTTTTTCTGTTGCTCCCGCTTGATGCGCAAGAAACATCGTACTTGGCTGCGTCCGCTAAAATGGCTAGTTTTTCGTTTATTCTCTCAAAATTCATCGATGTAAAATTACTAAAATATTTAGTAATTTGACTAAATTAAGTAGTAAATATTGGTAGATTTGCCTCATTCAAAATAAAAGTTTGGGATTGAAGGCTGTACTTTTAAAGTTAGTTAAAGAGCTTTACATTCTTAAATCTGTTTGAGTTGAAAACTGTTTATGAATCGATTGTTATATAGAACTATCCTAGCAAATTACCATTGTTACACCCAATAGTGTGGACAAAGTTGCTATCTAATTAAAATATAATAATGAACCATAATTCAGATCGACAAGAATAAAATTATAAATTTACTGGATGGAACAAAAAGTGAAGTTGACGATAGAAAAATTAATTAAAGAAGCTCAACTGTTTTGCGTAGAACAATCGAAGTTCCAACACAAGGAACTTTTTGGAGTTACGGACGGTAAGGCTGTAGGTACTTTAATAGAACAGAAATTCCAAAAACACTTAAACGAAAAATATATTGTGCCTATTGGTTCGTCTGCTAGAGGAATTGACCTTCCTTCAGACGATATTTTAACTGATATCAAAGTTACTTCAATCAAGCAACCTCAGTCGTCTTGTCCGTTTAGAGATGCAAAACAAAAAATATTTGGACTGGGCTATAATTTACTCGTGTTTGTCTATGACAAAACTGATGATACGGCAACGCAAACTGCGATACTTAACTTTGTAAGTTGTTCATTCGTATCAAAAGAGAGAACGGCAGATTATACGACAACGAGCATTTTAAATGAAATGAAACACGTTGAGGCAAATGAGGATGATATTGTTGCATTTTTAGAAGGAATTAAGTTACCAGCAGATGAAATCACGTTAAAATTGATAGCTGACGTTATTCTAGCGACAGAAATTCCAATCGGATATTTGACAATTTCCAATGCCCTTCAGTGGAGGTTACAGTATAAGCGAATAGTAAACCTCACTGATGATGTGCCAGGAGTAGAAAAAATAGTAAGCTACAATAAGTCTAAATAATGAAAGTATTTGAAGCAAATATTCCTTACGAAGTTTCACATTACCTGAATAGCAATCTGAGAATAATTTCATCTTTTGAGGTAGCAAATCAAAAAATTTATGATGCTTTCGGTACTCTGCATTTCTTTAGTAATAATGAAGAACTAGAGGCGCTAAAAGAAATAATTTCCGAAACACTAAATCGTGTTGAAGAACCAGATAGAGCAACAGAGTATGGCGACTTTCAAACGAATTTAGAGTTAGCAAATAAGGTAACGCTTTACT
>JBBSTQ010000507.1:0-2604 GCA_038235745.1 Sphingobacteriales bacterium | reverse complement strand
CAATCAAAATCATGATCAAAACATTGTTAGGGATAGAAGTGAAAAACGTTCGTCCGCCGACTAACAATATGCAACCCATCGCTACATAAATCATTGTAGAAATAACTTTAAACTTGCCGATAAAAAAGATTTTAAAAACGATTCCTAAGGCGGTTAAGCTCCATAGTATTGCCAATAAAGTAATACCAAAACTATCATTCAAATAAATCAACAAAAACGGCGTGTAGGTGCCTGAGATCAGAAAATAAATACTGATGTGGTCGAGTATTTCCAAAACTCGCTTTGCTTGCGGATGTTGGAAACCGTGGTAGAGTGTAGAAAAAGTAAAAAGCTGCAAAAAACAAAATCCGTAAATGGCTGCGCCAATAACACCTGCGGTGTTTTCACTTTTTATGGCTAAAGCAATCAGAATAGGAATGCTTACAATCCCGAAAATAATTCCGAAACCATGTATAATGCTGTTTACAAGTTCTTGTTGAATTTGTGTATTTCGTTCTGTGGTTTGCATAACAATATTTAAGATAGTTGATGCCTAAGAAACTTTTGTAAAGTTAGTATTTGTAGGATTGCTTGTTTCTGATGTTGATCACTTTCAGCGAATCACTGGCAGTAAAAATATAAACGATTCTTTGTCCAAGCAGAGTCTCCTTTTTTAAGGGACTTTACTTTTTTTAGCGGAGTTCCTAAGTGGCAAGGGCTTTTACGCTTTTGGCTTGCCTGCCCTCATGCCGGGCAAATGGCAGATACTTTTTTACAGAAAAAAGTATCCAAAAACTGTCGGCTACGCCCTTTGCTACTAAGGCAGTGCTTTTACTTTATTCATTTGTACCGCTCCCGATAGCTATCGGGAGGCCAAGGCCGGTTTGGCGTTCAGTTAAGCTTTTGCTTTTATGCGTTGGTGGCGATTTTTTCGAGGCAGAAGCTGATTTTTATTCAACGTTCTTCACTCAGAAACACGTTGTCCATTTTTTCCGTATCGCTTTCCAACAAAAACAAAAGCAAAAGAAACACCGACAAATACACCCATCAAAACACCAGAATTCAGTAATACTTTTTGTAATCCAACCTCAGTCACATTCACAAAAGGGTAGGGGTAATAGTCAGAAAAACTTCCTCTGATTAAAATGAACACCAAATAAACAACTGGATAAATCATCCATTTTGCAATTTCAGGATACTTGATGGCTTTTGATTTTTCATAAAAATACCAAAAGCCAATGGTCAACAGAGGTATTACAGAGTGAAGTAACTCGTTAACTGCAAACTGCATACCGGTAGGCGTCCAAAGAGCTCTTAAAACGATTTGATAAACCAGACCAACGATGGTAATATAAACGGTAACAGCCGTTAAAAAGCCAGGTCTGTTAAATCTCCTTTGTGGCTGTGCATGATAAAAAGTGGTAAGCGTAAAGTAAAGAGCGACAAGAATATTAGTCAAAATGGTAAAAAAACTAAAAAACCTAATTGTGGTTTCCAATATAGGAGCAATTCTGTTTTCGACCATTAAAATGTATTGTGTTATTACCGCAAACCAACCGATAAGTGCAAATAACAGTGCTAAATTTCTTTTCATAATTTTTAATTATTTGTTAACAGGCTACTTACCATCAATGCAGGAATAATATTTCCATCACAGTCGAGGTCGTTTTTAGCATAACTTAAAATGGTTTCACAATCTAAATTAAAAGGTGTCTCGCCCAGAAACACCCCTGATGTTTTATTGTTTTGCAAACGGATATAACCGCCTAACGTTTTATCGCCGTTAATTTCTCGTGGCTCAACAGGCACATGTTCAGTAACAATTATATATTTGGATTTTCGGGTTTTTTTAAGGATTTGCGAAATTTGGGAGTTGCTTAAATGCTGTAGCACTTGCCTAATGATGCACAAATCTGCATCTGGATAATTTTGTGCTATTATTGCATCAAAATGGATGAAGTTGGCCTTTTCGTTGCCGTATTTTTTCTGCAAATGTAACACCAAGTCCGCAACAACATCTGCTCCTGTATATTCCACATCAACCTGATTTAAAACTTGTTTCGTTATTGAAAAATCGCCACAGCCTATTTCAAAAACCGATTTTATATTATTTGTACCAATTAATCCCACAACAGCATCAATGTATTTTAAAACGTTTTCATCATGCGTTCCTGTTCCAGAAAAATATTCAGCGCCATCCGCTTTACCCCAGTAGTCTTTTTTGTAAATCTCGGTAAAAATTGCTTCGGCAGATTTATTCGAGTTTTTAATTTTGGCGTAATAACGCATCAAATAGTTCGGTACAAATCGTTGTAAAACAGTTTTCATCTTTAATCGTGAACTTTATTTACCAAACACGCATACAAGTGAGCTTTTACCATCCGGCTCATGTTCTTGATTTTTAAAAATTTTTTGTCCTGATGATACTCAGCAAGTTCTTTCCCTAAGGCCAATATTTTTTCTATCGGGGCAATCTCACTACTCAAAGAAGCGTCAAACAATTCACGCAACCGGTATCTGCCTAGTTTTACGCGATGACTGATGATGCTACGTTCCTCTTGCTGGTACTGCTTCATGGATTGTTCATTAATGGAGTCCATCCCTAAGAAAACCAAGTTATTGTTT
>JBBSTQ010000506.1:0-2606 GCA_038235745.1 Sphingobacteriales bacterium | reverse complement strand
TCATAACGTATAAAGATAAAGGAGTTTTAAATCTTCAATATCTTCTAATTTAGCAATAATTCTATTCAATATTGACTGATTGACGGCTAATTTCAGTTCGCATGACAAATCAAATTTTTGACCAAAACTTTCTAAATTTTCCTCTTTTATCAAACTCATCACATCATTCATTTGCGGATACTGGAACGTTAAAAGATAAAAATCCTGAACCGTTTTAGTAATAATATCAGCCTCACTAAGCGCTTCCTCTGTTGCTAATTTATAAGCGTTTATCAATCCGGGTACACCCAACAACGTACCACCAAAATAACGCACCACAACTACCAAAATATTTGTTAAATCCTTGGACAAAAGCGTATTTAAAATAGGTCTGCCTGCAGTGCCGGAAGGCTCGCCATCGTCGTTAACTCTAAAAATCTTTCTGTCTGGCGTTAAGCGGTAAGCGAAGCAATAATGTCGGGCTTTAGGGTGTTCACTTTTCAGATTCTCCAGTATCTCTTTGAGCTTGGTTTCATCCGTAAACGGATAAGCAAAAGCGATAAATTTGCTTCCTTTATCTTTGAATACGCCTTCGCTTTTGTCGGAAATGCTTTGGTAAGTATCGTTAAACAGCATCTGGCAGGTTCAAAATAATAATTGCGACAAGCGCCAATACAAAACCGATGATGTTCAGCTTTGTCAATTTTTCTTTAAAAAGCAAAATCCCCACTAATGAACCAAAAAATATAACCCCAATGTCTAAAGAAGAAAACACAACCGACGGGCGGTGGCTCTCCAGCTTTAAAGCTTTTATGTAAAAATAGATCGAGCCGAAATTGAAGACACCCAATATTACGCCCGCCAAAGCAGCTTTTAACTGAAATCTCAAGACCCCTTTTTGGTATTGATAAAACAGGGAAGCAAACCCTAAAAAACTAGCGATTACAAAAATATAAACCAGTGCTCCTGTAAAACTAATCAGCGGAAGCTTTGTCAAAAAAACAAACAAAACATCCAGTATGCCAGTGCCTAAAAAAACAATGATGGGATACCAATTTGCCGCCTGTTTTAGATTTGCTTTTTCACTTGGCTTGGAAGCATACAACGCAGTAAAACCAATAACCAAGCCCAGCAACTTTAAATTGGTAGTGGTTTCCGAGAAAATCAAAAACGCTGAAAGAACCGGAATAACCAAAGAAAGTCGTTGAGCAATAGCCGTTAATACGATGCCGCTAGTCGCGATACTCTTGCCGATAAAGTAAAAAATAGATAGCAATAGACCTGCAATCACAGCAAACAAAACCCATTCTTGCGAGGTTGGACTAACGTTTAAACTTGGCTTAAAACCGAAATAGCAAAGTAGCGCTGCGGGGGGATAATTAAAAACAATGGCTTGGTATGCATTGGTATCGTACCGTTTAAAAAGCTTAAAATTAATACTAACAATTACACTACAAATAATGGCAATTACTACGTAAATCATTTTCGAATAGGCATAATGACATGCAATTGATTAGAACCAATTCTTGTAGTTGCAACAGTTTCGCCTTTAATTACGGGAGCTTTAATACCTTCGCCCCAAAAATCTGGAGCGGTAAAAATCCGGGCTTCATCCCAAAGGTTTGCATCTATAAAAGACTGCAACGTTCTAGCACCACCTTCGATAATTAAGGATTGCACATCTTGCAAATAAAGCTGGTACAGAATGTATTGAGGCAACAAATTCTCAAAATCCTCTATCTCTACGTAATAAGTATTGCCTTCAATGGCTGTTTTCTTGTGGTTAAAAACAAACGTTTTGATACTGTTGTCAAACACACGATGGCTCGCTGGCAACTCCAAATTTTTATCAATCACAGCTCTTAGCGGATTTCTACCGCTCACAAGCCTAACATTCAACTGCGGATTATCTGCAAAAGCAGTGCGCTTGCCTACCAAAACACAATCTTCCTCGCTCCTCCATTGATGCACCAGCTGTTTTGTAAAATCATTGCTAATCCACCTTTGTGTGCCATCGCTCGGCGAAAAGAAAGCGTCTTGCGTTTGTGCCCATTTCAAAATAATATATGGCCTTTGCTTTTTTACTTTTGTGATAAAACGCTTGTTCAGTTCCAAACATTCTTTTTCTAAAACGCCGATGGTCACGTTTATTCCAGCTAGTTCTAAACGTTCCGCTCCTTTGCCGTTAACGCTATCGAAGGGGTCTAAACAGCCCATTACCACATTCGGGATTTGCTGTTTGATGATCAAATCTGCACAGGGTGGTGTTTTGCCGAAATGTGCGCAAGGCTCTAACGTTACGTAAATCGTCGCTGATTTAAGAAGTTCGTTACCGTTTTCAAAATTCGACAGTACTTGGTTTATCGCATTGACTTCCGCATGCGCTTCTCCGTATTTTTGATGATAGCCTTCGCCAATGATGAAACCGTCATGAACAATTACAGCTCCAACCATCGGGTTCGGACTTACAGAACCTAAGCCAAGCATTGCAAGTTCTAAAGCTCTTTTGATAAATTTTTCGTGTTGCACAATACAAAGTTAACAATCTGTTTTTATGTAATATTGTTTAGCGCTCAAAATGATGGAACTATTACCTCCAATAAATTGACTGCGATTTTAATTTCATT
>JBBSTQ010000505.1:0-2610 GCA_038235745.1 Sphingobacteriales bacterium | reverse complement strand
AAGAGATTTATTTAAACTATTATTATGATTATTCAAGTAAATACAGACAACCACATTGATGGTAAAGAAGAATTAGTTACTTACATCACTAATTTATTTAATGAGAAGCTCCAACGGTTTGATAACCATTTGACGCGAATTGAAGTTCATTTAAGTGATGAAAACGGTGGTGGAAAAGCGGGTGCGGATGACAAGAAGTGTAATATTGAAGCAAGATTGGAGAATTTTGATCCGATATTCGCAAGCGCACAATCTGACGAGTTAGCTAAAGCTATACATGAATGTCTACAGAAAATTAAACGTGGTATTGAACACCAAATAGATAAGGTTAAAAACTAATAATAAAAAAGGAGGCTAACACCTCCTTTTTTTATGCTCATAAGTGAAATATTTGTAGTCGCCTAAAAAGCCCAGTGCAAATTATTTAGATACAGCAACTTAACAAATGTTTAAAACTAAATATTTGTTGAAAATTATCTCGAGATATATTCGTCGTAATTATGCCATTGTTATTAAGAATCAATCACGAGAAAAAGGATGTAATTTTCCAAGTGATCACAGACAAACCTTCAGCTCAATCAAAACTCGAAGTATTTTTGGGAGGCAACACCTATATTTTTGTTAAACTAGGCAACAGTTGGTCAATAGATCAAACTCAAGATACAAGCGCTCTAAATGTCACTTTAATAGAAGCAATTGCTAAGGCGTTAGCTTTACGTTTTAGAATAAGCAGTTCGCAACTTGTTTAGTAAAATTGCTGCAGTGCAAAACAATTAATGAATACTAATTATTTTTCCATGCCTTTTATTGATCTCAAACGCATCGCCTTCTTTCAAATTCAATATCAATTTAGTTAAGGGGGCAAATTCGGAAATCAAAAAACAAGACTTTTCCGATGTTTTTATCTCGCCATAGCTTACCGATATGAAAAAATTACCGATGGTGGTTTCAACCAAGCTGCCTTTTTCTACAGAACCACTATTTTTCTCGGGTTTAAATGATCGCAAGTTGAAAATCTGTTGCCCGTTCAGTGCAATTTGTTGTTCTAAGTGATTAATTTGTTGTTGCATCATTTCTCGGCTTGTTTCGTACTTATCGCCCATGCTACTTTTAGAATCATTGGCAATGCTTATGCGCAACTGTTCTACCTCTAGTTTTAGTTCGACACTTTTATCTGATAAAGTACTCAAACAAATCTCGTACAGCTCCAATTTATACCTGCTCCAATCCAAATTATTCATTTTTTAAAAGTGCATATTTATTTTGAGTTGATGCACTTTAAAATCTTTTTAGAACGAGAAATTAGCGCCGGAGATCCTGAAATCAGTTTTTGCTGTAGAATCACCTTCAATTCGTCAATTACCCAATCGTGGTAAGGCGAAAGCTGAAAAACCACGTCCATTGCGTTACATTGCACCGCTAACGGAGTTTGAGGATCCAGAAGCCAATCAAAAGTAGCAGTAAAACAATCATCGAAAATTATGGGTTTAAGATTTTGCGTTCGCATAAACTTCCCTTCGGTAAGAATCATCATGATTTTTGTAAAACTTCGTTGCACACTTAAATTTTTAATAGTTGGGTAAAGCTTCAAAAAAACGGAAAGATCGTTGAGGAATATTTCGGTGTGAACTGCGGCTATAAAATCTAATGTCCAAGAAGCTCTAAAAGCTACCTGCTGATCTTGGTGTTCGCATAAGCTGATGACATCTTTGCAATTTGCATCGGCGTTACCTACAACATACGCAATCTCTATCATGCCATCAAAATTGAGACGGCTTTTTAGTCTGGTTTCTATTTCTGCAATTTTCATAAAAGACGGAAGGTACAAAATGGATACAAATAGAAAGCAGTTGTTTGGCAATTAAAGATAGTTTTTATGATATTTCAGATGCACTTTAACCATAGTTGCAAATGATTTTAATTGATATTTAGTAGGTTAGCCTAAGCCTTAAAAAAAAAGCTATAATTCATTTGCACAATAATGCAGAATATCTATCTTTGCACAACTTTAAAAGACCAAATTAGTTTTATAAAGTATGATTCCTTAGCTCAGCTGGTAGAGCATTACACTTTTAATGTAGTGGTCCTGGGTTCGAATCCCAGAGGGATCACAAAAATTTTCCAAAGCCTCAGCGATTGAGGCTTTTTTTATCAAATCTTAATTACCGATTCCTTAGCTCAGCTGGTAGAGCATTACACTTTTAATGTAGTGGTCCTGGGTTCGAATCCCAGAGGGATCACATTTGAAAACTATCCGAAAGGATGGTTTTCTTTGTTTAAAGCGAAATTTAATGCGATGGGATGTGTTAAACAGCTTATCCTACATTGCGGATACATATCGCATAGCATCGGGTTAAAACCCAACGCTCCTAAAATGGGCCGATGCTACGCATCTTCTAAGTTTGCTAACTTAAGAGAGCTGTAAGCTCGGAACATATCCCAAACAACGGATTTTCAGTAGCGAAACATCATGGGCAACACATCGCATAGCATCGGGTTAAAACCCAATGCTCCTAAAATGGGCCGATGCTACGCATCTTCTAAGTTTGCTAACTTAAGAGAGCTGTAAGCTCGAAACATATCCCAAACAATATTTATCCGTTGTTTTTT
>JBBSTQ010000504.1:0-2617 GCA_038235745.1 Sphingobacteriales bacterium | reverse complement strand
TTTCTGATTTGATGTTTTGCAGATAATCGATATCATCAAAACCGTTTACCATATTGTCTTTTTTGTATGAACTGATGTCGAAACTTTCTGAGTCGCCAGTTGAAACTAAAGTAATGGTTTGCGCTTCTAAATTAATTTCCAGTTCAGTTTCTGGATTTGCATGGATTGCAGTAAAAATTTTATCCAAAAATTCAGCACTTACCTGCACTGGCAAAACACCAATGTTTAAGCAATTGCCTCTAAAAATATCGGCAAAGAAACTAGAAACCACTGCTCTAAATCCATAATCGTAAACTGCCCAAGCAGCGTGTTCACGAGAAGAACCCGAACCAAAGTTTTTACCTCCAACTAAGATTTTTCCTTTGTAAATTGGATTGTTTAAAACGAAATCCGCTTTAGGCGAACCGTCTGTATTGTATCTCCAATCCCTAAATAAGTTATCGCCAAAACCCACACGCTCTGTTGCTTTTAGGAAACGAGCTGGGATAATTTGATCTGTATCTACGTTCTCTATCGGAAGTGGAACTCCCGTAGATTTTAATATTGTGAATTTGTCGTATGCCATAGTGCCTCACCCTAAATCCCTCTCCGAAAGAGAGGGACTTTTGGGCTTTTGTTTTTAATTTAATTTTTCTGTTAACTAACGTTATTGCATTAAGCTTTTCGCCATTGTCATCCTGAGCGGAGTCGAAGGGTTTCGCCTTCAGCTTTAAGCTTCTTGAAGCATCAACTCTCTCGGGTCTGTTACTTTACCAGTTACCGCTGCAGCTGCAGCAACAAGTGGACTAGCCAATAAAGTTCTTGAACCTGGGCCTTGGCGACCTTCAAAATTTCTGTTTGAAGTACTTACCGCATATTTTCCTGCCGGAATTTTATCATCATTCATGGCCAAACAAGCTGAACAACCTGGCTGACGTAAAACAAACCCTGCTTCGGTAAAAATATCCAACAGACCTTCTTCTTTGATTGCAGCCTCCACAATGTGAGATCCCGGAACCAACCAAGCCGTTACATTATCTGCCTTATGGCGACCTTTAA
Organism: Sphingobacteriales bacterium; assembly: GCA_038235745.1. Lineage (GTDB taxonomy): Bacteria > Bacteroidota > Bacteroidia > Sphingobacteriales > Sphingobacteriaceae > Pseudopedobacter. Next base: position 1,579 of record JBBSTQ010000504.1, on the reverse strand, counting down.
CAATCGAAGCAAAAGCTCTGAAATCTTCAATTCTACCGTTTGTACAACTACCAATAAACACGTAATCTATTGATTTGCCAATCATTGAATCGCCTTCGTTGAAACCCATGTAGGTTAAAGATTTCTCGTAGGTTGTTTTTCCACCTTCAACCGATTCAGCATCGGGGATATCATTAGAAATACCCATTCCCATCCCTGGGTTAGTACCGTAAGTAATCATCGGCTCAATTTTGCTTCCGTCGAACGTAAATTCTCTATCAAAAGCAGCATCAGGATCGGTTTTCAAGGTTTTCCAATAAGCCATTGCTTTATCCCAAGCCTCGCCTTTCGGCGTAAACTCTCTGCCTTTTACGTAATCAAAAGTAGTTTGATCAGGGGCAATCATACCACCTCTTGCACCCATTTCAATCGATAGGTTACAAACGGTCATTCTACCTTCCATCGTCATTTCTTCGAAAACTTTACCGGCATATTCAACAAAATAACCAGTAGCACCAGAAGTTGTCAGTTGCGAAATAATAAAAAGAGCCACATCTTTTGGCGTAACTGCAAAACCCAAAGAACCTGTAACATTAATTCTCATGCTCTTAGGTTTTGGTTGCATAATACACTGCGATGCCAATACCATTTCAACCTCTGAAGTACCGATACCAAAAGCAATGGCACCAAAAGCTCCGTGAGTTGAAGTATGTGAATCACCACAAACAATAGTTGCACCTGGTTGCGTAATTCCGTATTCTGGACCTACAACGTGTACAATTCCGTTTTTTTGGTGGCCTAAACCCCAATGAGAAATTCCGTATTCGTTACTATTGCTCTCCAAAGCTTTCAACTGATTTGCAGAAAGTGGATCTTCAACCGGCAAATGCTGGTTAATTGTTGGCGTGTTATGATCTGCTGTTGCAAAAGTACGCTCAGGGTGTAAAACCTTAATTCCACGACTTTTCAATCCTAAAAACGCAACCGGACTGGTCACTTCATGAATCATGTGACGATCTATAAAAACTACATCTGGCCCACCTTCAATCTGGCGAACTACGTGGCTGTCCCACACTTTGTCAAATAATGTACTACTCATTTTATTTGTTTTTTATCGTTTTAAGAGGAACGATTGGTGTTCACTCTTTTAATTTTTCTTTTTACCGTCATCCGATAGCTATCGGATGCGAAGCTGAAGCGCCGGCTTTTGCGTAATGGCGCTGAGGCAATCTGTTAGTTTATTTTGCACTGTCCCAAATTTCACTTGGGCGTTTAAACACGTCACATAGTGACCCCTTTGGGGCTATCCGCTCATACTGCACAGGCCTTATTCACTAGCCGGTATCCGCTTCTATCGTTAACGCAAATCCGTTCTACCTAACTCGTCATTGTTCCCATCCCGTCATTTTGAACAATTTGAAACATCTCAATGTAGGTTTACCATTTTTAAAGGTTACCTATTTGTGAGACTTCTCGTATCCTCGAAGTGACGGGGATTTAACCAACTTTAACCCCAAGGTCAAAAACACTCGCAAGTCCCTAATGAACTCCTTATACTAATGACTAATTAACTCAATTAAATAAACTTGTTCACCGCATC
>JBBSTQ010000503.1:0-2620 GCA_038235745.1 Sphingobacteriales bacterium | reverse complement strand
TCTGTTTACTAATTACAGTAACCGTTGAGGGCAGATTGAATAGCTTGCTTTCGGATAGATAGGCTTTTACCGTAACCTCTTTTAAGGCTTGAGTGCTGTCTTTTTTGGTTTGGGCTTGTGTGGGTAATGCAAGGAATGAGCTTATGAATAAAAAAGCGAAGGCTAGTTTATGTTTTTTTTGGAAGATAGTTTTTTGAGGCATTTGGTGCTTATTTGCGTTGTTTCTGAAAAAGCAGAATGATTTGGTAAGTAGTATAACAACTATTCATCCAATCTGTTTTCTATGTCCATTTGTTGATGTAAAACTCTAATAATTTCTATGCCTACTTTTTGTTCAAAACGTCTGTAAAAAATAAGATGAGATTTTACTTTTGCGTAACGATAGTCTTTAACGATTTTTTTGAATTCTTTTCCTGATTCGGGACTTTCCGCTAAATATTCAATCTCATCAAGAATGAGATTTTAATATCTATCGGCTTGTTTTTGAGACCAATTTTTGAATGTATAAAACCAGATATTCTCGATGTCGTCTAAGGCTTTAACACTTATTTTATACTTCATCAGAAAGATATTTCTTATGAAGTTCTTTTAAGAACAGATGTCTATCAAAATTTTCCACAAAACCGGAATCTTCCCCTTCTTTAAGCGCCTTAATTAATTCCTGTTTTTTTGTTTCTTGATTTTCAAGTAAACGTAAAGCGCTTCTAACCACTTCACTTGCTGATGAAAACTTTCCTGTTTCAACTTGGCTGCTGATGAACCTATCGAAATAATCTCCTAGTAGCATTGATGTGTTTTTTGCCATGGTATTCGAGTTTAATCAAAGATACCAATTCTTGATATAAATTTCGTAAGATGATTTTCTAAAAGCTCAATGTCTTCAGCAAAAAAATAACGTAGAATATTTATCGAGCGATTATCTGAAAGGTTCTTTAAAATTTGAGAACAATTAACAGTACTGCATGCAGGAGACGCCGTCAAGAATCTTCTGAATCTCTTGCTTCATCTGTATATCGTTTATATTAAATATATCTAAAAGTCTTTTTTATTTCGAGTTTGAAGCTTTTGCACTCATCCTTTCTTATTAATTGGGGCAAGCAACAAGTAAAAAACCCAGGCAAACCACGATATGAATACTACACCCAATAGCCACGCTATTTTTTCGATTCCGGTAGTTTTTCGAGAACTAGCAATGATTATTATCGGCAATAGCCAGAAAAAACCTACTATAGCTAAAATCATTAATATACTGAGACCTGACATATCCATTTTTTATTTGTTTTTAGTGATTAAATGAGTTAAAACACGATGTTCGACCCTTTATATTGAAGCAAAGGGTTTTGTTTACACAGTCGCACAAGTGTGAACTTATTTTAATATAATTTAAAAATTGATAGACCTTTACTTCACCGCCACAAATTTCAAACAAACCGGCGCTCCAACTTTAATCGTTTCATCCGTATAAGTCAAAAAGCCAGTTTTTTTATCTCGTTTAAATACATAAACATCATCCGTATCTTGGTTGGCAACTAATAAAAAATTATCTGTTGGGTCAATAACAAAGTTTCTTGGCGCTTTTCCTCTAGTGCTTTCATTCCCAACTTTTTTGAGTTTGCCATTACATTTTACTTTAAAAATTGCGATGTCATTCACGCTTCCTCGGTTTGTAGCGTATAAGAATTTGCCATCATTTGATAAATGAATATCTGCTGCGCTATTGTTGCCTTGAAAGCCAGCATTATTCATAGAAATATTTTGTAACAGCGTTGATTTGTTGTCTTTATAGTCAAAAACAGAAACTTTCGCTTCTAATTCGGCTACTACATACATTTTGTTGCCTTTGTTATTAAAGGTAAAATGGCGAGGGCCAAAGCCTGCTTCAATCTTAACATCGGCGCTTTGTAATGCTGTTAACGGTTGTTTTTCATTGCCGTTGTATTTGTAGGCTTTTACAAAATCAGTTCCTAAATCGGCTACGTACAAAATACTTCCATCTGGAGAAAAGTTTGTAGAATGTGCATGTGGGGCAGCTTGTCTTTTTTTGTTTATGCTACTGCCGGTATGTTGAATCAACTGGCTAATGGGAGCTAAACTTCCATCCCCGTTAATCGGGAAAACACTTACGCTTCCACCGCCGTAATTGGCAGCAAAAACAAACTTATTGTCTGCGGAAAGCGTTATGTGGCATGGCCCCTTACTAGTTGTTGGCTGCGAATTTATGAAGGATAACACCCCTTTTTTTGCATCAAAATCAAACGAACTTACGCCACTCTGTTTTCCACTGGCTTCGCTCACACTGTAAACCTTTCTGGCATCATGGTTAATTGCTAAATAGGAAGGGTTTATCACGCTGTCAGTCTTAGACTCAAAGCTTAATTTCCCAGTCTCAGTATTAAACTTATATACAAAATGCCCATTTGTTTGCGTACGGGTATAAGTACCAATGATTAAATGGTATTCGATAGCTTTTGATTGTGAAAAGCCTAAGGTTGAGGAAAGCATTGTAATGCTTAATAAGATCGATTTGATTTTCATCACTGAAGTTTTAATTTTACGCAATATAATCTAAAAAACAAAAAAAGCCTTCCAGTATTGGAAAGCTTTCGGTAAAGAATATTAT
>JBBSTQ010000502.1:0-2623 GCA_038235745.1 Sphingobacteriales bacterium | reverse complement strand
TTTTGTGCCGATAGGTCCTAATTATACCAGCTTTAGCAACAAAGAATTCGATAGGTTGTATGAACAGATGAACGAGTTTCGTGGCGATAAAGAACGTTTTGCGTTATACCAAAAAATGGATCAGTTGGTAATGGATGAAGCACCCATTGTGGTTTTGTTTTACGACCAATCGGTTAATCTTTACCAGAATAATATTAGTGGATTGGGAGATAATGCGCAGAATCTGTTGGTTTTGAAAAATGTAAGGAAGGATTGAGTTTTATATCCGTCTAGCAAAAGCACTGACTGTTGTTAACCGTTTATTCGCCATTGACCTCCCGATAGCTATCGGGAGCGGTACAGATGAATAACGTAAAAGCAATCTTTTAATAGCAAAGGGCGCAGGCTAGAGTCCCGATAGCTATCGGGATTGGTTACTTTTTTTGCGGAAAAAAAGTAACTGCCAATGCCGGGCATGAGGGTAGGCAAGCCGGTGCGTAAAAGCCTTAGGATTTTTTCTTTGGTAAGGAATTTCACATGCAAAGCCTGCATATAATTTTGATACCTATTTGTGAGATGTTTCTCCGCCAGCTGGCGGAGAAACATGCCGGCGTGGATATTTAAATCCTCAAACTTAACCCTCCTACAAAGTTCCTTTTCGCAGACGGATTAAAATACCTTGAACCAAAAGCGTTCAAATCATTTCCTAAACTAAAATCCGAATTTAAGATATTGTTTGCACCGAAGTTAAACGTTAAGCGATAAGCTTTGAGTTTTGTTTGCCAACTTAATCTAGCATCTAATAACGAGTAGCTTTTTGCAAATACGGTTTCCGCATCGTTTAGAGATGTTTTTCCGATGTATTGATGTTGAACAAATAGAGCGACGTTTTTTTGAAAATTGACATTTAAAATATTTGAGAAATTCAGTCTTGGAATTCCGGTTAATAGGTTTCCGCTGAAATCATCATTTTTGACAACATAGTTTCTGAATTTGAAATCGTTTAAAGTAACTGCGCCACTAAAATCAATTTGTTTTATAAAACTCGGATTGTTTTTTAGCAAATTAGCGTTTATCTCCAGTTCAATTCCTTTTTGGTTGGTTCCGCCGGCGTTTACAAAGTTGTCTTTATCGATTGCTACAACTCTGCGGACGATAGCGTTATTTAGGCGATAATAGAAAGCAGAAATATCTAAATGAATACGCTCAAATGGAGTTCGGGCTCTTAAACCTAATTCGTAATTCCAGCCGTCTTCGGCTTTTAAATCTGGGTTGATAACTGCGTCTGAAGCTCTTATTTCATCTTTTGTCGGTGTAGAATAACCTCTGCTAATGATGCCTCGCAGAACGCTTTGCTTTCCTAGCAAGTAAGAAACCGCTAATCTCGGCATCAATTGCGGACTTAATTTTACCGTTCCAAAGGTAGAGCTTTGCGATTCTGGTAACGCTTCAAAATCGTATTTTGCAAAGTTTAAGCTGGTAGAAAGCTCGGTGCTTAATCTTTCGCCATGCTCAATTTTTAAACGGGTAAACAAAAACTGAGATTCGTTTTTTATTAAATCCGCTGCTTGTACGTCGCCAATTTTGCCTTGGTTGTTGTCGTAATTTCTAATTTCAGAGTTGGTATGCTGATATTCATACCCGAAATTCCAATTGTATTTAAGCCGCTCGCTAACCGTGTTTTGATAACTTATAAAAGTGCGGACGGCTAAGCTGACTTCCTTTCTTTTTTCGTAATTGGTAATGAATGGATTCTCAAAACCGACATCCATCCCTGATAACGAAATACTATGTTGCCACTTTTTGTTGAACTGGTATAGGTGCGTTAACCCGCCGAAGAAAGTTTGATTGTAAATTCCTGCTTTTTGTTCTTCTGCACTTGGAGTGAATTTAGTTGCTGCTCTAGCTTGCCGAGGGTTTGCTTGGAGCTGCGTTGCAGTTAATCCGCCGGGAGTCTGATAGCCCAAATCGCTATAAAACCCAGAAAATTTCAACTCTGCTTGTGGGTTGTATTGAAACTTCTGCTGTGTTTGAAAGTAAGAGCGTTTCATCATGCTGTGATCACGGTAACCATCTGCATATTGATAAGCTTGATGAAAACTATATTGGTATCTGTCGTAATTTTTTTGAACATGCACATTCTCTCTAAAAAAACCATACCCGCCGGCACTCGCGTTTGCACTGGCTTCATTTTCTGCTCCTTGCGAATTTAAAAGCACAACTCCGCCAGAGTTTGCTCCAAACAGACTTCCATCCGGGCCTTTCAAAACTTCTATATTACTAATGGCAGATTGATCGATTAAATTCAAATAAGTATTTCCGCTAGCATCCGTTAAAGGCAAACCATCAAAATAAACTTTTACGGTACGCACCCCAAATGGCGATCGCAATAAACTTCCACGGATGGATAAGCGGTAACTGCCCGGAGAACGCTCTTCCATTTTTACACCCGCAACGCTGTTTAGTACAAGCAATAAAGAAGTGCTTTGGTTTTGTTCAATCCTCTGTTTACTAATTACAGTAACCGTTGAGGGCAGATTGAATAGCTTGCTTTCGGATAGATAGGCTTTTACCGTAACCTCTTTTAAGGCTTGAGTGCTGTCTTTTTTGGTTTGGGCTTGTGTGGGTAATGCAAGGAATGAGC
>JBBSTQ010000501.1:0-2628 GCA_038235745.1 Sphingobacteriales bacterium | reverse complement strand
CTGAAAAGCCGGCGGATAAATCGAAAGTGAAAACTCCTCCCGCTAAAATACCATCAGTAAAACCGTCAGTGAAAGACAGCGTAGAGTTTAATGATAAAGTAAGAAGAGCAGCTCCGGCAACTGAGCCGCCTAAGAAAGAGTGAAATTTGTCTGAATCAGGATTTACAAGATTTTAGGATTTGCATGATTTGATGTGGAGACTTAATAAACTATAATCGTTAAAGATAAACACACCAGCTCTGTGGACTCCGCGTCCTCCGTGGTTAAACCCTTCGACTTCGCTCAGGATGACCACCTAACTCGGTGTGTCTTTGTGAAAAACTCCGTGACCTCCGTGGTTAGCCTTTGACTCCGCTTAGACTGAAAAAGCTATCGTTATTAAAACCCAACTCCAATTACAACTCAATTTCAAACAAACTCAACTCCGCACCCTTGTAATGCGCCGGCATTCCCGCTTGCCACTCAATAGTAGTTGAACCTTTATAAGTAAAACCACAACGCAAATAATAGTTGTTTATCCGTTCATTACCACTTTCTGTATCTAACCTGATAAAGTCTAACTTCCATGCCTCTGCGTGTTCTTTGACCCAATCGATGATGATTTTGACATAGCTTTTTCCTCTAAATTTAGGGTTTATTGCAATTCTATGAATATAAACAGCAGCATCAACGTTCGCTTCTTTCCAAATGAGTTCATCTTCAAAAGCCAATACGAAAGTACAGGCAACTTCACTATCCTCAGTAATTACGTAGTGGCGTTTCTCAGCGATTTCTTCTTCAATTAGTGAAGTTTCAAAACCTTCCCACGGTTTGCCTTTTACGGATTTTTGATAGGTAATTGCTTCATCGTAAAGCCTGAATATGGCAGGAATGTCTTCGGACTGACTAAGTTTAATCTCCATCTCAATAAAGCCTACTGGTTTAAAAAAGTAATCAGTTTTTCCATTGCTAGCCCACGATGGCTGATGATATTTTTCTCTTCTAAACTCATTTCAGCAAATGTAATATCATAACCTTCTGGCTCAAAAATCGGGTCATAACCAAAACCATCTTTTCCACTTTTTTCTGTGCGGATGCTACCATTTACAATTCCTTCAAAGAGATGCTCTTCTCCAGCAATAAGCAAGGAAATCACAGTTCTAAATCTTGCGCTTCTATCGGTAATGCCTACCATCTTTTGCAAAACCAAATCCATGTTTTTTACGAAGTCTCTATCGCCAGAATAACGGGCAGAGTAAACGCCAGGCTCATTGTTCAAAGCAAAAATCTCTAAACCCGTATCGTCTGCAAAGCAACTCACATTATAGTTGTCAAAAACATGCTGACTTTTAATACTCGCATTTTCTTCAAGCGTTAAACCTGTTTCTTCAATATCCTCAAAACAACCAATTTCTTCTAAGCTTACAATTTTAAAGCTATTACCAACTTTCGCTTGCACTTCATCTAACTTGTGCTGGTTATTGGTAGCAAAAACTAACTTTTCTTCCATTTTCTTTAACATTCAGTCCTTCACTCATTCAATTCTTCAAAATTCAATCCTTCACTCACTCATTCAATCCTTCACTCACTCTATCAACCCTTCAATCATTCAAAATTCAATCCTTCAGTCATTTAATACCTAAAGCGCCTTCAACTGATTCCAAAAAACGGTCTTCTTTGCCACGTCGTTCTGTATTTTGGCTAAATCCCAAGTGCCTAAAACTGCTACATTCTTGTACATGCTTTTTTGGTTGGCTACGGCTCCAACAATGTTCAAAATAGTGGGATTAAAACCGAAAGTGATAATTTTACTACAGGCAAAAAACGATTTTAAATCGTCAAAATCTAAGCGTTCATACTTTGCCATATTCACGATAGCAACATCATCCAAAACCCATTTTTTGGCACCCATTATTTTTTCTAAAAATGCTAAATCGAGTTTTGGTAAAAACTTCTCGTTTGGGTTGTTCACTATAATTAATATGTATTTGTTGTTTTCGCCCAAGTAATCAAAACCATCACCTTTTGTTTTTAATGGCACCGATGGTTTTTCAATTTTTGGAATAGCGACTGTTGGCGTAGGCTCGGATTGCATAGGCGAAACTATCGGTTGCTCAATCTTCGGAATCTCAACAATTGGGACAGTGGCAAACTTTGGTGCCTCAGTTAAAACTTCAGTTTGTTCCTCAACTGCAACTACATCAACCTCGGTTTTCGGTAAATCGTTAAAAACATAAATTTCCTCGTCCAATAATAAGCTTAAGGCGATTATATTGTCTGTTTGTAATTGATTCATGGATTGTGAAATTCGCTAAAAAATGTTAAAAAAGTCAATTGATGGCTAAATTAAACTAAAAAGACTTTACTTTCGTTCCAAAATGATGCAATTGTTCAGAAACCTGACATCAATATTCACGTTAAGTTTAGCCATAATTTCTTGTAGTGATCTAAATGGTTCAAACGGTAAGCCTATTGCAAAGGCTTACGATAAGTACCTATATCTATCAGATTTTGACGGTTTAGTGCCGGCAAATACCCATGGCGATGATAGTTTGGCTATTGTGAAATCGTTTATAGATCAGTGGCAACACGAGCAAGTGATTCAGCACCAGGCGGAAAACAACGTAATTATTGATAATAAAAGCATTG
>JBBSTQ010000500.1:0-2629 GCA_038235745.1 Sphingobacteriales bacterium | reverse complement strand
TCGCTCTTTAACTGGATCATTGTAAAAACCGATATTCAAAGAGCTAGTAAGGTGCGGTCTACAAAAGGACTTCTTGTACATGTATTTGGCAAAATTGCCGCAGCGTTTATTTACTTAATATTTTAACCCTTGATTCGCATATACAACTCAAATTAACAATCTTTGACTCATGAATACATCAATTGAGTTAAGTTATATTATGCCAGTTTTTTTTAATCAAGAAAACGCAAACGTTTTAATAGACCTTTTAACACTTTACTCTACATATGATAAAAAAGTATTGGAGAAAATTGAATTCGTCATCGTTGATGACTGCTCTCCAATTGACATTGTGATTCCGAAAAGTTTGAGCATCAACTATCAATTGTTGAGAATTACCGATGATATTAGATGGAATCAGGGTGGGGCAAGAAATTTGGGTGTCGTTTATGCAAAGAGTAGCAAAATCATTTTATCAGATTGTGATCACGTTTTTCCGGAGGAATTACTTGCTAAAATTTTAAAAAGCAGAACGCCTACTAGAACACTTTTCAAGTTTAAGAGAACAGATGCTGAAGGGAAGAATACCAATTCTCCCTGTAACATTTTTTATACTTCAAAACGTGTAGTGTTTTCTACCTTGGCTTATGACGAAGAATTTTGCGGTAATTATGGTTACGAGGATGTATTGTTTAGAGCTTTCCAACTGCGACTAAACAACAAGATTAATTATTTTACTCGGAGAAAAAAGATTATTTCTAGTAATATTGACCGTGACCAATCCTATCATAACTTAAATCGAGACACCAAGATAAATGAAGAGCTATTAAACAAGAAACTTGAAATATTAAAAGGGAATTCGCCATTTAGTTGCCATAGCAGGTTATTTTTGAATTTCAAATATGAAAAGGTCTTGGAAAATTCAATTTGATTACCAAAAGCGTTTACAAACTTATTTTTTACTTGGACTGGATTTTAGATTTTTAGTTTTCCGCTAAAACTCAAACATATTATAAATGAATAAGGTTGTTGTTTATACCGCCATCTTTGGCGATGCTGTTAAGCTTTACCCACAAAAAACGATTGCCGGAATTGATTTTATTTGCTTCTCTGATCGTATGCACACGGCCGATGGCTGGAAGGTTAAAGTTGTGCCAGAACACATAAAAGGAGACGCAACAAGGAATAATCGTTATTACAAAATACTGCCTCATCTTCATTTAGAAGAGTACGATTACAGCGTTTACATTGACGGGGATTTCGTAGTGGTTTCTTCGCCAATGCCAATAATCGATAGCATGAAGGATAATCACATGCTGGTTTTTGATCATCAGCAAACTGCTAAAGATCCTCGAAATTGTATTTATAAAGAACACGAAGCTATTTTGGCCTTGCATCAGCAAAAAGGTGTGTTAAAAGATGATTTGGAAACGATTAATCAACAAATAACATCTTTTAAAGAGAAAGGCTACCCAGCAAATTACGGCTTAATAAAAGGCGGCGTTTTAATCAGAAAACACAAAGAACCCGATGTAATAAAAGCGATGGAAGCCTGGTGGCATTTCATTTCAAACTTCAGTAAAAGAGATCAGTTAAGTTTTAACTACGTGGCTTGGGAGCAAGATTTTAAATTCGGTTATTTGCCTGGAGACATCCGCCGAGGAAACCCGTGGTTTTATATGATCAGCAAGGCGGACAAAAACCTAAAATTCAGTTTATTTAAGTTTGCACTACGCAAACTCTTCTTTAAGAACAAAGTTTAGACTGAACGCTGATCTAAACTTTATAAAAATCTACGGATTCTTTTAATCCCTCGTTTAAATCATAATCTGGCTGGTAGCCGAACACTCGTTTCGCTTTTGAAATATTAGCCAAACTATCTTGCACATCGCCGGCTCTCTCTGGCCCAAAAACAGGAGCAATATTGGTTCCTAGCATTTTATTGATTTTTGTCCAAAGTTCTTGTAAGTTAATGCGCTCTCCAAAAGCTACATTACACGCTTCATGCTGTGCAAGATTTTCTACCAACATGGCTTTCATATTTGCCTGTATCACATTTCCAATAAAGGTAAAATCTCGAGTTTGATCGCCTTTACCGTTAAGTACGGCGGATTTACCATTTAAAGCAGCGGTAAAAAAAAGTGGAATTACGGCGGCATAAGCACCGTTTGGATCTTGTAAAGGACCAAAAACATTAAAATATCTTAAACCAATGGTATGGAAACCATAATGCTTGCTAAATGTATCTGCATAAAGCTCATTTACCGCTTTGGTAATTGCATACGGAGATAAAGGTTTCCCTATATTTTCCTCCACTTTTGGCAATATTTTACTGTCGCCATAAATAGAGGATGACGATGCGTAAATCATACGTTTTACTTTGGCGTCTTTTGCAGCTTGCAATACATTCAAATAACCGTCAATATTTACTTTGTTAGTCGCAATTGGGTTATTGATAGAACGCGGAACTGAACCCAAGGCAGCTTGATGGCTGACATAATCAATGCCTTCCATTGCTTTAACACAGGTATCTAAATCACAAATATCTCCTTCCAAAAATTCAAAACTCGCGTTGGCCATTAAGGGCTCAATATTGCTAAAATTGCCTGTTGCTAAATTATCCAGAACTCGTACTTTTTTTGCGCCGTGA
>JBBSTQ010000499.1:0-2633 GCA_038235745.1 Sphingobacteriales bacterium | reverse complement strand
TTCTGCAAGGGAAATGTCCTTAACTTTATAAGGAACGTATTTTGTCTCTACTGATGACATAGTTAATTATTTAGTGAGGTGCAAAGGTAATTAATAGCGCTATGAAATTCAAATGGTTAAAGTAAAGGGAATGTTAAGATTACAAAACCGCAACAGTTTTTCTCCAAAACACTTTCACATTCTCTGTATTAACTTTTTGACGAGCAATAGCCAAATCGAAGTTTTCTTGAGCTCTCAGCCAAACCAGGGCTAGTGTTAAATGCTCTGGCTAATTTCAAAGCCATCTCAGGACTAACCCCTTGTTTTTGGTTGATAATGGCTGAAAAGGCTTTACGACTGACTTCTAAGCCATTCGCAACTTCTTCAAGGGTCAATTTGTCTCCGGTCTCTTCCCTAATACCGTCAATAGTTTCTTTTATCAATTCGCCTGGATGGGCGGGTGCAAACATCCCATAATTATAATATTAATGATAGTCCAAATAATCAACATCTAAAACGTTGTCTTCATCAAACCGGAAAATAATTCTGTAATTCTCATCGACCTTTACACTCCAAAATGGATATAAATCCCCTGTTAATTGATAGAGTCTATATCCTGGAACATTCATGTCCTCAGCACTAATTGCCGAGTCCAAACGAGTAAGAATTAACTTTATCTTTACAATATGGACTGGCTGTAGCTTAGAACTATCTCCTTTTTGTACGCCCGCAAGCCTTTATGTTTTATATTGAGTATCAACACACAAAATATAACTTGTAACCATTACGGTTACAAATTTGCCGGTTATTTATATTATTGTATTTCTCACGTGTTAATGCAAAGTTCTATAAATTCCTTTCCTTACTTCTGCGCTTATTTCCAGTTGAAGGAGCATGACTGAAACCAAACTTTTTCTATCGTGAAAAAAGGGTACTATTTTTGCCTAAGGACATATTAAAACCAACGATAATGAAAATATTACTAACGTCAATAAGCATCCTGTTCACTTTCAGTTTATTTAACAGTTGCGCTGTTAATCCGGTAACCGGCAAAAAGCAACTCTCGTTTACTAGTGAAGCACAAGAAATACAAATGGGAAAGGATGCAGATCCTCAAATTATGGCAGAGTACGGACTGTACGAAAACAAAGAACTACAGAATTTCATCTCAGCGAAAGGCAAACAAATGGGTGCGATATCCGATCGCCCAAATCTAACTTATCATTTTAAAATTGTTGATTCTGAGGTGGTAAATGCTTTTGCTGTACCAGGGGGCTACGTTTATTTTACTCGTGGAATTATGGCTCACTTTAATAATGAAGCAGAATTTGCAGGCGTTTTAGGTCACGAGATAGGTCACATCGCTGCTAAACACTCGGTTAGTCAACAAGCTAAATCAACGCTAGGGCAAATTGGCCTGTTGGCGGGGATGGTATTGTCTCCAACGGTTGCACAATACGGTCAAGAATTATCGCAGGGTTTAGGAGTATTGTTTTTAAAGTTTGGAAGAGACGCCGAGCGCCAGTCTGATGAGTTAGGTGTAAAGTATTCAAGCAAAATTGGGTATGATGCACATCAGATGGCAGGTTTCTTTGGCACTTTACAAAACTTATCCGAAGATAGTGGCAACTCCCTTCCAAGTTTTTTATCTACACACCCAAACCCGGGAGACAGAATGGCAACGGTTGAGCAACTTGCAACTCAAACCCAAAAAAGATTGAACCTCAAAAACCCGGTGGTCAATAGAAACAGTTATCTCAAAATGATTGATGGTTTAGTTTACGGAAAAGACCCAAAGCAAGGATTTGTAGAAGACAACATATTTTACCATCCGGTATTGAAATTTCAGTTCCCGATACCTAACGGTTGGAAAACAAATAACAGTCCGCAAGTCTTTCAAATGGCCGATCCCCAAGGAAAAGCAATCATGAATTTCACACTTGCACCCGGCAAAAACCTACAAGAAGCAGCTAGTACCACCATTCAAAAATACGGACTTACCGTTGTACAAAGCGATCAAACGACCATAAATGGTTTAAATACGATTAGAGTGATTGCCGACCAAGCTGGAAACCAACAACAACAATCACCTGCATTAAGAACGCTTTCTTATTTTATTGCGGATGGAGACAGAATTTATCACATGATAGGAATTACTGCCCTAGCCACTTTTGACAACTATGATAATCTGTTTTCAAGTACAATGTCTGGATTTAAAAGGTTGACGGATGCAGAAAAAATCAACCGTAAGCCAGACCGTATTAAAATAATCACCACAACAAGCAACACCAACTTAGACGAACTTTTGCGAATCAGAAAAGAAACTAGTGCGCAAAGAAAGCGAGAAACTGCTGTTTTAAACGGAATGACGTTAACGCAGAGCATTCCAAGAGGAACAATGATTAAGGTAATTGATCAGTAAGGGTAGATTTTAAATGGGAGATATGAGATATTAGACGACCAACTCTAAAGCAACAATTCAATATCCCCAATCTAGTATTTTGAGAGAGAAAGCTGAGTTGAAAAACTCAGCTTTTTTCTTTTAATCATTTATTGCTTTCCACAGCATATCCTTCAGCTCAACTAATCCCTTGTTAGCCAATGAAGAAATAAATATATAAGGGATATTCTCAGGCAATTGCGCAGTCATTTCT
>JBBSTQ010000498.1:0-2672 GCA_038235745.1 Sphingobacteriales bacterium | reverse complement strand
CTTTTTGGCTAAGCCAGAAGGTGTTGCTCGTTATTTGGTTTGCAACGCAGATGAGTCTGAGCCGGGAACTTTTAAAGACCGTTATTTAATGACGCATATTCCTCATGCTTTAATTGAGGGAATGATTACTTCTAGCTATGCGCTTGGAGCACATACAAGTTACATTTACGTAAGAGGAGAAATGATGCCTCAAATCCGTATTTTAGAGAAAGCAATTGCCGAAGCTAAAGAAGCTGGATTTTTGGGTAAGAATATATTAGGAACTGGTTATGATTTAGAATTATATGTTCAGCCCGGTGGCGGAGCGTATATTTGTGGAGAAGAAACCGCTTTACTAGAATCATTAGAAGGTAAAAGAGGAAACCCACGGATTAAACCTCCTTTCCCTGCAATTGCCGGTTTGTACGGTTGCCCGACAGTGGTAAACAATGTAGAATCTATTGCAGCGGTGGTTCCAATCATTAATGATGGTGGCGAAGAATACGCTAAAATAGGAATAGGACGTTCAACCGGAACTAAATTAATTTCAGCATCTGGTAATATCAATAAACCAGGCGTTTACGAGATTGAAATGGGGATTACCGTCGAAGACTTTATTTATTCTGACGAATATTGCGGCGGAATTGCAAACGGAAAAAGATTGAAGGCAGTTGTTGCTGGAGGATCTTCGGTGCCAATTTTACCGGCAAACTTAATATTGAATTTAGCCAATGGCGAAAAGCGTTTAATGTCTTACGAATCTTTATCTGAAGGTGGTTTTGTAAGTGGAACCATGTTAGGTTCAGGCGGTTTCGTTGCTTTTGACGAAGATCAATCTGTAGTTAGAAACACTTGGAACTTTGCTCGTTTTTATGCCCACGAATCATGCGGACAGTGTTCGCCATGCCGTGAAGGAACCGGGTGGATGGAAAAAGTATTACACAGCATCGTAAACGGAAAAGGTAGAGCCAGTGATATGGATTTATTGGTAAACGTTGCCAAGCAGATAGAAGGAAATACCATTTGCCCATTAGGCGATGCAGCTGCTTGGCCAGTGGCAAGTGCTATTCGTCATTTTAGAGATGAGTTCGAATGGTATGTGAACAACCCAGAGTTGTCACAGAAACAGAATTACGGATTAGCAGGTTATGCTGATCCTTTACCAGTGTTAGAACAAAGTGAAAATTAAAAATTAATAATTAAAAAAACTTGACGAGGCCCTTTGACATCCGAGAAAGAACTTTTCAATTCTCAAAAGAGTTAGTCATTTTTATAACGGAAACAAAAGCGGAGAGAATACATGCTCCGCTTTTCGACCAGCTGATTAGAAGTGGAACGTCGGTAGGAGCGAATATAGAAGAAGGAAGAGCGGGAAGTTCTTGAAGAGACTTTAGAAAGTTTTATATTATAGCTTTAAAATCGGCAAATGAAACAAAATATTGGTTACGGCTTTTAAAAGAAACAGGAATTATCAAACCTGCAGATGTTTTAAAGGTTGAATCGATGATGAATGAAGTAGGCGAAATATCTAAGATTATTGCAACAGTTGTGATAAATATGGATAAATCGTAATAAAGGTTTAATGCTGTTTTTAGGCTTTTGACTTTTTAATTTTAACTTTTGATTTTTCAATTAAATGATTAAAGTAACGATAGACGGAATCCCCACTGAAGTAGAGGCGGGAACAAGTATTTTGAATGCTGCTCGTCAGATTGGTGGAGATATTGTGCCGCCGGCAATGTGCTATTACTCCAAGTTGGAAGGTAGTGGTGGCAAGTGCCGTACCTGTTTGGTAAAAGTAAGCAAGGGTTCTGAAAAAGATCCTCGCCCAATGCCAAAACTGGTTGCAAGTTGCCGTACCAACGTGATGGACGGTATGGAGGTGCAAAATATCACCTCGCCAGAAGTGGTGGAAGCCAGAAAAGGTGTGGTAGAAATGCTATTGATTAACCATCCGCTAGATTGCCCAATTTGTGACCAAGCTGGGGAATGCCATTTGCAAGATTTAAGCTACGAGCATGGTTTGGCAACGACTCGTTACGAGTTTGACCGTAGGACTTTCGACAAAATTGACATTGGCGATAAAATTCAACTTCACATGACTCGTTGCATTTTATGCTACCGTTGCGTTTATGTTGCAGATCAGATTACTGAAGGCAGGGTTCACGGAGTTTTAAATAGAGGAGACCATTCAGAGATTTCAACATATATTCAGCACGCCGTTGATAATGATTTCTCTGGAAATATGGTTGACGTTTGCCCAGTAGGTGCTTTAACTGATAAAACTTTCCGTTTTAAAAACAGAGTTTGGTTTACAAAGCCAGTGGAAGCGCACAGAGATTGCCCAACTTGTAAAGGGGAAGTGACTTTGTGGTATAAAGGAGAGGAAGTTTTGCGAGTAACTGGTCGTAAAGACCAATACGGCGAGGTGCAAGATTTTATCTGCAACACTTGCCGTTTTGATAAAAAAGACACCAAAGATTGGGTAATTGAAGGACCAAGAGACGTCTCTCGTCAGTCGGTAATTAACTCTAATCATTACGATAAGTTACAGCCAGCACAAGTAGTTAAGAAAAATCTGGAATTGATGGAAGCGAATAAAGTACAATTCGATAGAGCTAACAAATTTTAATGGACATAGCATTTTTAATAGAAAAAACGGTTTTAGTTTTAGTGTTGTTTACATTAACCTT
>JBBSTQ010000497.1:0-2679 GCA_038235745.1 Sphingobacteriales bacterium | reverse complement strand
TGGTTTATGAAAATTTTGGAAGCACATTTGTAACTAGGAGTTAAAGTCAGTATTTTTTTTGGATTCTAACACACCACTAGGTAACTTGTTTGGGCTGTTCATATATCGCTATAATACTGGAAACCCTAATAATGATTATCATTAATAAGTTTATCAAAAAGCTTTAACCCTTTTATTAATTTAAATATTCAACATAACCACATACTAAATATTATTAAAATGAAAAAAACAATTTACTACAGCTTAATCTGTTGCACTTTGTGTCTCGGATTAGCTTCATCTTGTAGCAATAAGGCAAAAGAGCCGGAAGTTGCAAAAATGGAATCCACACAGGATTCCCTAAAACAGTTAGAAAAGGAAGTATCTACCCAGATCGAGGATTTGCAAAAATCAATGATGGAAGTAGATGAGGAATTTGAACCTAAAAGCTAAGAAAACATGAGACTAGGATATTTAACAAGCGTAGTCATCATCCCGTTGATGATGTTTACAGTAAACTTTGATCAAGGCAATAGCCAGAAAAATAAGGACAACAAAGAGCAGAGAGGTCATGATGAAAAAAGAGGAAAAGAACAAGAAGACCGTGATGAACAGGGAAGGAAAGGAAAAAAGGAGCATAGGGAAAATGAGCATGGAAATAGCCAAGACTACAAGGGCAATAAGCAAAAAGAAAAAGAGTGGAAGGGTAAAGAAGATAAAGCTTTTAAGGGCAATAATGGCAAAAAATGGAAAGCGGCCGACCGTTGGGACGATGGTAAGTGGGACAATGAACGTTTTGACGCAAGAATGGACAAAATAAAGGGGCATAAAAAAGGAAAATGGGTAAACGACCGTTACTATCAAGGGACAAATTGGTGGGACGGTGCTAGATATTCTGAGGCAAAAGGGCCAAAAGGGAATAAAAAGGTTGCATTGTGCCATAAACCTAACGGATCTGATTATCCGGTTACCATCAATGTTTCTATAAATGCCTTACAAGCACATTTAAACCATGGCGATTACGAAGGAGAATGTAAGGATTGGGATAGAAGTCGCTATAGTGATACTTATTGGAATACGAGAACAGATTATTACAATCAATATGTGCAAACTACCGAAACACTATCTTTTGGAGAGCAGCTATTAGCTTTGGCAATTGGAAAGTTAACGGGCGCAAAGACACAACTTAACACTTTAAGACCAACTTTAGCTCCAGCAGAAATCAACAGAAGAGAGGTTGCAATTATAAATTTACAGAATGATACTTACGCGATGCAACAAACCTTAGACAGAGGAAATAATAGTGTTGCTACAGTGAACTTTGTTTTTTAGGAATTTTCAAAAAAGAGCGTTTAGCCAAGACTTCTAATAAGTTTTACCAAACGGAGTCAATTTTGAAAGTAGAGGATGAGTTGTTAAAGACCTTTAGTTTACAGCTCTCTTTGCATACCGCCAAAATGTTGACTTAAGCGATGGCTATTTTAGGGATTGAGATGCCGGAACGGATGTAATCAGCATCGGTTTTTTGCCACAACGTCATGTTGAACGATAGTGAAACATCTCACTAGCAAGGTTTCCAACCTAATGATACCTATTTGTGAGATGTTTCGTTTACACTAAACATGACGTGGTGAATATTTTGAGAAATCTAAACAAATGAGCGCATATTATGCTATTAGCAGTTCTATTAAAAACAAAACAGGCTACCTTTTTTTCAAGATAGCCTGTTTTTTGCGTTAGGGATTGCAGTGACATCCTTTTTTGTCATTCTGAGCGGAGTCGAAGAATAAGACAAAAAAGATATAACGGAAAGTTCCAAAGGAATCACTTTGTGACCCGTTACCTTGCCTACCGGCAGGCAGGAAACGCCCAAATTATCTTATTCTCCTGAGCCAATCGCATTCATCACGTCCATACTTACTCCGGTAGAAGAATACCCACCATCATGGAAAAGGTTTTGCATGGTAACCATACGTGTCAAATCAGAAAACAAACTAATGCAATAATCTGCACAAGATGCTGCATCAGCGTTTCCTAAAGGCGCAACCTTATCTGCAAAATCGAAGAAATTATCAAACCCTTTAATTCCAGAACCAGCAGTGGTACGGGTTGGCGACTGAGAAACAGTGTTTATACGCACTTTTTTATCAACCCCATAGTGGTACCCAAAACTACGAGCAATAGACTCTAACATCGCTTTAATGTCGGCCATATCCGTATAGAAGGGATAAGTACGTTGTGCCGCCATATAAGTTAATGCCACAACACTTCCCCACTCATTAATAGCGTCCATTTTTTTAGCTACCGCCAACATCTTGTGCAAAGACATTGCAGAAACATCAATCCCTTTTGAAAAATAATCGTAATTGGATTCTGTGTAAGGAATTTTTTTACGGATGTTCACGCTCATTCCTATCGAGTGTAAAACGAAATCAATTTTACCACCTAAAACTTCTTGAGACTTGGTAAAAAGGTTTTCTAAATCTTCAACACTTGTAGCATCAGCAGGGATAATTTGTGAACCAGTTTTTTCTGCCAGTTTATTGATTTCTCCCATGCGCATAGCGATAGGAGCGTTGGTCAATACAAAAGTTGCACCTTCTTCGTGGGCTTTTTCTGCCACCTTCCAAGCAATTGAATTTTCATCTAATGCACCGGTAATGATGCCTCTTTTTCCTTTTAATAAGTTGTATGCCATAT
>JBBSTQ010000496.1:0-2681 GCA_038235745.1 Sphingobacteriales bacterium | reverse complement strand
ATACCACGTAACAATAAACCTACGTTATCACCAGCTTCACCTCTATCAAGGATTTTACGGAACATCTCAACTCCAGTTACTGTAGATTTTAAGTTCTCAGCACCCATACCTAAGATATCAACACCTTCTCCTGAGTTAACGATACCTCTCTCAATACGTCCTGTAGCAACTGTACCACGACCTGTAATAGAGAAAACATCTTCAACTGGCATTAAGAAAGGAAGTTCAGTCAAACGTGGAGGAATTGGAATGTAGTTATCTACAGCTTCCATTAATTCCAAGATTTTACCAACCCATTTCTCGTCACCGTTTAATCCACCTAAAGCAGATCCTTGGATAACTGGAATATCATCTCCTGGAAAATCGTAGAAAGATAACAATTCACGGATTTCCATTTCAACTAATTCTAACAATTCTGGATCATCAACCATATCCACTTTGTTCATGAATACAACTAATGAAGGAACACCTACCTGACGAGCCAATAAGATGTGCTCACGAGTTTGTGGCATCGGACCATCCGTAGAAGCAACAACGATAATAGCACCGTCCATTTGGGCAGCACCAGTAACCATGTTCTTTACGTAATCCGCGTGACCTGGACAATCAACGTGTGCGTAGTGACGGTTTTTAGTTGAGTACTCAACGTGAGCCGTGTTAATAGTGATACCTCTTTCTTTTTCTTCTGGAGCAGAGTCAATAGAAGCAAATGAACGAGCTTCTGAGAAACCAGCGTCAGCTAAAACTTTAGTGATAGCTGCAGTTAATGTAGTTTTACCGTGGTCAACGTGACCGATTGTACCGATGTTAAGGTGTGGTTTACTACGGTCAAATTTTTCTTTTGCCATGATTTTATACTTATTACTAGGTTAATTTTTATTTAAATATTCTACAATATCCTCTTGCGAGCCAAAGATGGGACTTGAACCCACGACCTCTTCCTTACCAAGGAAGTGCTCTACCGCTGAGCTACTTCGGCTTATTCAATTCATCAGGCTCAAAACAACAAAAATAGCTCATTAGTAAAAACTATTGAACTAAGTAAACCTTTTTATGCCTTAAAAAATTCATCTGCCGATGAAACTTATGAGCGAAAGACGAGGTTCGAACTCGCGACCTATAGCTTGGAAGGCTATCGCTCTACCAACTGAGCTACTTTCGCTTTTTTAATGCTGAATGATTGAATGCGAGAATGATCGAATTTACTCAATCATTAAAAGCTTCAATCCCTCAATCATTATTCCTGTGGGGGGAGAAGGATTCGAACCTTCGAAACCGAAGTAACGGATTTACAGTCCGTCCCATTTGACCGCTCTGGAACCCCCCCATCATTAATTTTGAGTTATTACACTCAAAACTAATTGAGCCTCCTATCGGGATCGAACCAATGACCTACTGATTACAAGTCAGTTGCTCTACCAGCTGAGCTAAGGAGGCTATTATTAACATTTCAATTGTTTTAAAGAACTCGTTTCTTTAACCCCGTTTACAAGTCGTTTGCTTAAGGGACTGCAAAAATACAAAAATTAATATCCGAACAAAATTTTTTTGAAAAAAAAGTCAATGATTTTCTAGAATCATTGACTTTGAAATAAAAGGCTTCTAACAGCCAACGGTTTATGTTTAAAGTTCTTTTACTAAGTCTTTATGATTGCTTTCATGCGACTTAATCTTATCTTTCTGTTTTGTGATCTGTTTTCTTAAACATTCGATAGCTAAATCTGTCGCTTCTTCAAAAGTTTTACAGGTTTCTTTTGCAAATAAAGTACTCCCAGGGATCATAATTTTGATTTCACTTGTTTTGTTTTCTTCTTCTGCCACGTTGTTGAGCTTCAGATAAACCTCCCCGCCAATAATCTGGTCATAAAACAAATCTAACTTGTCTACTTTTTTTTGAACGAACGCCAATAACTTTTGATCAGCATTGAAATGGATAGCTTGAATTCCGATTTTCATTTTTCCTCCTTTTTTAAGCCTTTGGATGAGCTTGTTTATAAATTGATTTTAACCTATCTATTGAGTTGTGTGTGTAAACCTGCGTTGCCGCCAAATTCGCATGACCCAATAAATCTTTTATTGCATTGATATCTGCCCCTTTATTGAGCAAACTCGTAGCAAATGAATGTCGTAAAATATGTGGACTTTTTTTAGTTTTTGTAGAGATTCTTTCTAAATACTTTGTCACGATCCGGTAAATAAGCTTAGGATACGCAGGCGCTCCTTTTGTTGTAACTATCAAAGCATCGGGCTCAATCGTAAACTGCTCTTGCGTTTTCGATTCAAAATAGACATTCAGAAGGTTGATAACTGAGGAATTTAAAGGAACTATACGTTCTTTATTACGCTTACCCAGCACCTTAACTATTCTTTCGAGAAAAAATATATCATTGTTTTTTATAGATAGCAACTCGTTCAACCTAATACCGGTTGCAAAAAGTAATTCAACAACCAACTTATCCCTTATTCCTTCAAAATCATCTGTAAACTCTTCCCCGTCTAACAAAACATCCATTTTATGATCGCTTATAAATACGGGCAGGTTTTTTGAAGTTTTCGGACTTTGAACTTTAAGTACTGGGTTTTCTGTGATTAGCCCTTCTTTCAACCCAAATTTATAGAATGAACGGATACTTGATATTTTCCTATTCACGGAGCGAGCATCAAGTTGATGATCCATCAGT
>JBBSTQ010000495.1:0-2687 GCA_038235745.1 Sphingobacteriales bacterium | reverse complement strand
TAGATACGGTTATTTCCCGTCTGTTTCTGCTGGCTGGGTTATTTCGGAAGAAAACTTTTTAAGCAATATAAATGCTATTAACATATTGAAAATCCGGGGAAGTTACGGTGAAACAGGTAACCAAGAAGGAATAGGTAACTTTACTTCAAGGAGGTTAATTGGCGGTGGATTCAACTATAACGATAGCCCTGGTTTCGCTTTAAGCACAATTGGTAGTCCAGATTTGAGATGGGAAACAACTACCCAGTTTGACATAGGTTTTGAAATCTCATTGTTAAATAATAGGATAGATTTTTCCGCGGATTATTACAAAAAGAAAACCTTTGATTTACTACAAAATAAACCCATTCCACCAACCACTGGATTTAATTCGATATTAGAGAATGTCGGTAATTTAGAAGGTTCTGGATTTGATTTCGCTCTGACTACCAGAAATTTTGTTGGAGACTTTAAATGGAATACATCTTTTAACATATCTACGTATAAAAATGAAATTACAGAACTTTTTGATGATCAACCAATTGACCAAGGGTTTGTGGTAAGAACCGCTGTTGGACAACCTTTGGGTTCATTCTTTTTGATTAAGTCAGAAGGTGTAGATCCAGTTACTGGTGATATGAAATTTCAAGATATCGACAATTCCAACACAATTACCGCAACAGACAGACAATTTTTGGGTAACCCCTTTGCTGATTTCTATGGTGGGTTGAATAACAATTTTGCTTACAAGAATTTCGATTTGGGGGTATTTTTCCAGTTCTCTTATGGTAATGATATTTATAATTTGAATGCGGAAGGCGTTGGAGGAAGTGCTAGTTTAGGTGGACAAGTTTCGGCAACCGCACCAGCTGCAAATATTTTTAGAGATGTTTACGAAAACAGATGGACACCAACTAACACTAATGCTCAATATCCCAGAGCGGTAGGTGGTCCTAGAGGTACCTTTAACAATCAAAGATCATCAAGATATTTAGAGGATGGAAGTTACTTAAGATTGAAAAACATAACGTTTGGATATAATCTGCCAAAAAGTGTCTTGTCTAGGGTAAGGGTTAATAATGCAAGGCTATACGTTTCCGCTCAAAACCTTCTTACTTTTACAAATTACACAGGTTTCGATCCTGAAGTATCTTCAACTTTTAGTACGGCCAATACAGGAGTAGATCAGGGAACAATACCTCAGTTCAAAACATTTTCATTTGGGTTAAACATAGGTTTATAAATTATTATTATGAAAACGAAACTATTAAAAAATATAATACTGGTAAGCTGTATCGTCTTTGCCTCATCTTGCGAAAAAGCGTTGGACGAAGTTTATCCGCGAGCATCATTATCGCCAGAAATAGTAGGTGCTGCCGAGGCTCCCAAATTGCTTAATGGTATTTACGATGCACTACAGACGGGAAATACTTCTTTTTACTACTTAAGTTATGCTATAGAAGACTTGTCTGCCGATAACTTGGTGTACAGAGCAACGTTTTTTCAGCATGGAGAAATTAACGACAATGCAATTTTGACGGCAAATGTATTAGTGTCTAGATTTTTCAATGGACCTTACGCAATTATACAGAGGGTAAACGATTTGGTAGAAATTTTGAATGCGAATACGTCTATACCAGACAACGTTAAAAAACCGCTATTAACGCAGGCTTATTTCCTAAGAGCTTACGCTTACTATAGGTTGGTAACGATATTTGGCCCAGTGCCAATTGTTAACGACAGAGCTATCGTTAAAGTTCCGAGAAAATCTGTTGATGAGGTTTACGCTAAGATAATTGATGATTTAGGCCTTTCAATTACGAATGGAGGAGAGTTTACAGACAGTAAGTTTGCATCTGCTTTAGCGGCTAAGGCTTTATTAGCTAGAGTATATTTAATTAGAAAGAACTACCCATTAGCGAAACTTAATGCAGATGAAGTTATTAATTCGGGCAAATTTTCCCTTTCGACTAATTATGCGGCTAGTTTTGCAGCGCCTTATAACTCCAGTGAACAAATTTTCAAGCTTAACTTTACCACAACAGAGGGCGAGCAGTCGCTAGATTTCTTTTTGCAACATCCTAACATGCCGGGAAGCGGGCGAGCTGAATTGCCGGTTGATATGAGTCTTGTAAACGCTTATGAGCCAAATGATACAAGAAAGGCTGCCTCTATTACGTTTGTGGCTCCGCCTGCCGCAAACTCAAATTGGTATTGTAAAAAATATCAAGATCCTACGGGAAACGGTGCTCTTCCATTTAATATACTACGTGTGTCTGAGATGTACTTAATTTCTTCAGAAGCACAATTTTTGGGCGCCGGCAACAGTAATCCACTTGATGTAACCGCTCTCGGTTTGATTAATGAGGTTAGAACTAAGAGAGGATTAACTGGGCTTCTTACATTGTCCTTAGCTGCGATCGCTCAAGAACGTCGTGTTGAATTAGCATTTGAAGGCACTCGTTGGATGGACATGAAAAGACTTCCATCTACAAGTAACCCGGCTAAAAGCGTTGCAACAGTGTTTTTAGAAGCAAAAGGGAGAACTGTTAATGATGAGTTATATCCTATACCTCAAGCTGCAATTAACACAAATGATTTGCTTTTACCTAATAATCCAGGTTATAACTAATCATTAAAAAATTTAAAAAAACCTTCGTCTTTATTAGAGGCGAAGGTTTTTTGTGTTTGTAAGAATTGTTACGAGC
>JBBSTQ010000494.1:0-2691 GCA_038235745.1 Sphingobacteriales bacterium | reverse complement strand
CTACTTTTTACCTGGAGATAATATTGCAATAGATCTTATTTTAGAGAAGGAGTTAATCATTTCTTTTGTGACAGAACTCGAGTTGTTGTCTTTTGGTTCCGTTTCCGAAGACGCATCCGATGTTGTAAAAGGTTTCTTGAAAAATTGTTTAATAATTGATATCAATCCGGAAATTAAAGAGTTAACAATTGAATTCAGAAAGAGAGCAAAACTTAAACTTCCCGATGCAATTATAGCAGCGACTTCCTTTCATTTAAAAATGCCACTTTTGACTGCTGATAAGCATTTCTTGTCGATAGAAGAGCTATCAATAATATTTTATGACGCATAATTCTGTAGAGATAGATTATAAGAGAATTTAAATTATGCGTTTATTTATGTTTTGGCAGATTTTACTTACAGTAAGTAACCGGAAAAATATTTTTAGCCTAACAGCCAAAGTGCTAATAAACTTACAGATTGCCACAGCCTCCACCACCCATTCCCAAAACTTCGGCTTCGCAATGACTGCAAAATAAATCCAAACCCCACCCAAATTCCGTAATTCAACGCGTGGCATCATTATGGGTAAACCCGTGAGTGTTGCTTTATAAAACGGCATCCTTGAACATATCAATCAAAAAAATGAAATTTCTTTCCATTCTAACAATCCTAATATCCTTAACAGTTTTTTGTTTTTCAAACGTCAAAAAAGAAAAAGACATCGCTTACGCAACTAACGGAGAAGCAAACCTGCTAGATGTTTACCATCAAAAAAATATACAAAAAGCTCAAGACGTAATTGTGTTTATTCACGGAGGCTCTTGGAGGAGTGGTAAAAAAGATACCTATTGGTTTTTAGGGAGAGCTTTCGCCCGAAAGGAAAAAGTAGCGATAGTCATCAATTACCCGCTTTCCCCTGATGCGAAATATCAAGAAATGGCGTTCGACTGTGCTAAAGCTGTAATTTGGGTTAAACAAAACATTGCTAAATACGGAGGTAATCCGGATAGGATTTTTGTAATGGGACATTCGGCTGGTGGACATTTAGCCGCTTTGATTGATGCTGATAAAACATACTTCGGAAAATTGGGCTACCCGAATCCTATCAAAGGAGTAATTTTGAATGATCCATTCGGTTTGGATATTCATCAATACTTAAAAGCTCAAATTGACACGGACGATAAGTTTGTGCCAGGCTTTTTAAAGGTATTTACAAAAGATCCTTTAGAATGGAAAAAAGCATCTCCGTACAATAAAATCGCAGATATCAAAAATCCTTACTTAATGTTTATGGGTGGCAAAACCTTTGAATCGATAAAGATACAAACTCCCGCATTTCGTTATGAAATGTTGAAGCAAGGAAAGGAAGCGAGCTTGGAAGAAATAAAAGGTAAAAAACACATTCCTATGATTACTCAAATGATTTTTGGTTGCAACCAGCTTTATGATAAAATCATTAGGTTTATAGATACACATTAACAATGTCGCAACAATTATCCTCGGATTTAAGCAACTGTAATAAATTTTGTAGCTTTAGGGTTGAGCTAAAACACAAATTCAATGAAGTGGTCTTTACTATTCAAAGAAAAAATGAAAGCATCCATAATTTTGGTTGCGCTCATGCTTGGAATAATTGTAAGCAATCTGCTCGAAAAACGAATTACAAGCCGCAACGATTTTACCATTTCTTCCATATTTGAAGATCGTTTGCAACCCTCCACATACTTATATGAAATGCGAACGCTTAGCGAACAGCGTTTGTTTGTTTTAGAAGAATACCTGCATGCCGAAGAAGCGGCAGATAGAATTAGGCTTAGAAATAAGATGCAAGCCAACTACCAAAAATTTGATGCTCTATTACTGAAGTACAAAGCGACATTTTTGGTAGCCCAAGAACAAATCGCTTTAGCGGATTTAAACAAAAATTTAATTCAATTTAGTGAATCTTTCGCTCAACTTAAAGGCTCAGCACCTAAAGGAAAGACTATTATAAGTTCAAAAGCAAATATCACTAAAATAAATAATAGCTTAGGTAGACTAAATAAGTTACAAAGCGAGATAGGTAAGGAGCTTTTAGAAGATTATAAAAAAGACACCTATTACAGCAGTTTTCTAAATGCTTTTCAAATTTTATTGGCAATTGTAATCGGCATAATTATTCTAACAATGGTAGCAAACTCAAGTCTCCTCAATAAATTTGATAAAAAGGTTAATTTGAATTAGCTTATATACTATAACTACTCACTTTATACATTTCAATAACAGCAACACCGTCTTTATTAGTAGAAATAACCTTTTCAAATTTGGCATCAAAAATCACGTCATCTGCATTATAAGACGTTCTTGAATGTACGGTTTGCGAAAACGAATCGTCAAATGCTTTAAGCATTACTATAATTTCTGCTTGTCCGTCAAGCAAATCCTGTTTGGATAAATCATTCAACGGACTTTTTTCGTCTAACGGATGAACAACTGTCCAGCTTAAATTTAACAGATTGATTTCTTCACGCTCTAATTCTAAAGGAATAAACCTTCTTTTTGATTTTCCGTCTTCCATGACATTGATGCTCATCAAAACGCTCATTTTTAGGTCTATCAACTGATTGCTACATAAATTCGTAGCCTAAACATGTACGCTTTGCTATCTCCGTAAGGCGAGACCAAAATATTTTCACTGTAAATGATCTTAGCTAATGGTTTGGAGAATCT
>JBBSTQ010000493.1:0-2692 GCA_038235745.1 Sphingobacteriales bacterium | reverse complement strand
TTGTTTTCTTCTTGCCAAAAATACTGGTCTGGGGAATTGTCGTTTGCATGTGGTGCGCTAAAACTTAACTGCAAACAGAATGGCTTGTCTGTTGGTGCTTTATCAATAAAGTCTAAGGCTTGCTGACCGGTATATCGCGTTAAATGGACATTCTTTTTATCGATGGTTTTGTAATAGTAAGAGGTGCTGTCTTTAGCGGATGTTTTACGGTCATAAGAATCATGAACATCGTAAAGTTTATCTAAGCCATCATAATTTACTCCAAATTTACCAAAGAAACCTGTGTAATAACCTGCATCTCTTAGTTTTAAAGGGTAGGCGTTTTGCATGTACTCCTCTTTAATATCTGAGGCGGAAAAATTATATTTATGCGTACGTTCATACAATCCGGTAATAATACTTGCCCGTGATGCTGCGCAAATAGGTGTACTTGCAAAAGCGTTTTTAAAGTAAGTGCCCTCTTTAGCAAGCTTATCCATTTCTGGCGTTTGGATGTATTTATTGCCGGCATAACCTAAAGCATCCCAACGTTGGTCATCAGTTAAAATAAAAATAATGTTTGGCTTTTGAGTTTGAGAAAACGCATGAGAAGTACTGCATAACAAGCAGAAGTAAAACATTGTCACAAAAAAATTATTAGAAATCTTCATTTATAATTGGTTAAGATTAATCTTTCTATTAACGATTAGTTGTTATTTTTAAGTTTTAAAAGAACAGTTAAAATATCGTTCACTATCTTTAATAGTAATATTATATTGACAATAGATTATATTTTTATTAATACCCGCTATACTCAAACCAGTCAAACAAAGCAAAATTATTACTTTCTTTTTTGTTGGATGATGCATACATACCTATAAACGTTCCTGTAAATCTTCCGATACCCACAGCATTACTCAGTAATCTTCCATCTACGTTTTTAGCTAAATTTTCCCATTTTTTTCCATCGCTAGAATAAAAAAAGGCGAAACTCTGTTCTAAGGCTTCTATTTTTAGGTACAATATTTTTGCATCAATCTGCTTTTGTGCAATTATTCTGTTTTTTTTATTTAATCCGTCATTTTCAAATAACTCAATATACTTTTTACCATCTTTAACTTTATACAATAGCTGAAAATTATTACTTATGTCACGGGTAATCATCATACCCGCAGCCTCATTATCCGCCTTGGGCGTAAATTCCATTTTAGTTATTGCTGTAAAATTTTTATGTGCTTGCCTGCGTCCAATAAAGGAAGGATTACTGTCTATAAAAATCTGTTCTGGCCGTAGGTTTAACTTTAAATAGCCTTTTGCCTGGTTTAGCGACCACCATTGTTGGCTGGGAGTTTGAATAAAATTCCAGTTTAAATTAAGTATTTTGGTCTGAAAATCATCTCTTATCTCGTCTTTTAAGAAAGGATAATCTGGAAGGCTTGGTCTCGGTTCAACAACCGTCACTCTACCTATTGGGCCTTTTGGATTAACTATTGGCCACTCTCCGCTCCAATCTATTGGGACTAAATTTGTTTCTCTTCCTAAGTTTGTAAATTCTCCTCCGTAAGGTCTTGTGGCTAGCAGAACCATCCACCATTCGCCGTTTTGAGTTTGAAAAATATCTGCGTGGCCAGTATGGTGCAAATAAGCATCATGTGGATAATCACGATGAGTAATGATTGGATTTTTAAGATTCGGTTCAAAAGGCCCAGAAACACTTTTACTCTTCCAAATTGAAACAGCATGGTTCCACATTGAACCACCATGGGAAATCAGCAAAAAGTATTCTCCATCTTTCTTGTACAAATGTGGTCCTTCAAAATGTCCAATTTGCGTAATCTGTAAATCTGCTGCCCCAGTAAGGTATAAACCCCGATAATAGTCGGCGGTTTTAATCACATCTACCCTTTCTCCTTTTAATGTCCAAGTTTTGGCATCAATTTCTTGCGTCCAAATCACTTTTTCATTGGGGGATATTTTTTCTTTGGGAGCATTAGTTCCGGTATAATAAACTTTTCCATCATCATCAAAAAACAGCGAAGGGTCTATACCTGGGGCACCTTTTATATAATGCGCATCAGACCATGGGCCAGCAGGATTAGTTGCTGTAATTACAAAATTAAGATCGGGCGATGATTTTTTTCCGATATTGGTATTGATGATGTAGAAAACCCCCTTGTGATATCTTATGGTAGGTGCAAAGAGGTTTAGGTTATCATCGTCTTGTAGTTTCAATTGCGATGGCCTATCAATTCCATAACCTATCAATTGCCAGTTAACCAAATCTTTACTGTGGTAAATTGGTAAACCTGGGTAAAATCCAAAGGTAGAAGTCACTAAATAATAATCGTCTCCAACACGGCAAATGCTTGGATCAGGATTCATACCCGGTATAATGGGATTTACATAATAATGTTCTTGCGCTTTTTTACTAAGTTCAGTTTGCGAAAAACCAACTTTTGAAACGCAAATGAGCAATAATGTTAAAAAATATATCTCGTATTTCATTTTTAGTAAATCATAGATTCATCATAACTTTCATATCTTCATTCACTAACAATCGTAAAAAAAATCACGAATTGTAAAAACAAAGAAATCAATCTGTTTAAAATTGTCCTTTCTCAACTTTTTCTTTAATATCTTCCAAACTAAATTTATCAGTATCGTAAAATAAAATATAATCTATACTGAACCTTTGCGACCTGCCCGCAACAGT
>JBBSTQ010000492.1:0-2697 GCA_038235745.1 Sphingobacteriales bacterium | reverse complement strand
TGTAATAACTCTCTGTTTTTTAAAGCCGCTTGTTGTGGCGTTAAACCGGCGGCAACATCTGCATTTAAAGCTGCGTTAAAAACATCGCTGGACGCTAATGTGTAAGAATTATCTAAATAATTTAAACCTTGATTGATATAAGGCAAACCTCCTACTCTTCTCACATTTCCGTTGTTTACAAAAGATATTGCTTCAAACAAAGCGGGAAAACGGTAACCATTTTGAGCTGATACTCTGAAATTGTGACGCTCTGCCACGGTGTAAACGGCCGCTATTCTTGGATTAAATTTTGCCTGAAACTCAGGATTATAATCTAACCTTAAAGACCCGAAAAGCTTCAATTTCTCATCAAACAGGGTTTTGGTAATTTGCGTAAAGCCTCCAAACTTTTTGTAATAAACATTATTCCCAAAAGTTCCATCCGCAAGTGGCGTGTTTCTTTCTGCAAGTGGTCTGCTAAAATCCACAAAGTTATTTCCATCTGGGATCACCTCATAAACTCTTGCATCAGCACCTATCAACAAATCAAAATACTTTACCTTATCAGATAAGTCCCATTGCGCATCTGTATGGTAAGTTCTGCTTTTCTGTGTTAACCATGCTCCACCAGTTGCTTGCGCTCCGGCAATCAAGGCGCCGTTATCCCAATTATTGATTCCTATAATCGTATTCTTCAAATTGTTAAATTCTGGCGTACCCGGTTCAACCCTACCTGCATCAGCAGCGGTTCTGCCGATTTTCAAAGCCTCTGCCAAAGGAGTTCCTGCGTTTAAAGCATTTTGTAAAGCAGTTTTATACTTAGCGCCCCAAACAGAATTTGTTCCTCCGCTGGTAATTTCTAAATTATCTACCAAAGGCTTAATGTTGTAAGAGTCTCCAGTATTTTCAGCTGAAACATAAGACCTGACAAAATAATGAGTTCCTTTTAACTCCAATTTATGGTTCTGAACGGCTACATTATCCATTAGGATTTTGTTTCCACGCTGAAAAAGTCCATCCAATTTACCATAGCGGTAACCGTATGAAAGTTCGGCCTGATCGTTAAAGCGGTAATGCAACGCAGCGTCAAATTTCAAATTATCAACGGTAGGGTTGGTGACGTCTTTTTCCCAATAACCGGTTCTTCTTAACAAAAGACTTTGATTGCCGGCTTTACCAGGGATATTTAAACCATTTATGGTAACTGCATTACTGCCATTATCGTCTCCGTATTTATTCCAGCCATCGTACGCGGGGTTATCAGCATCGGCATTTAACTCTGGGAACGTAGGGTTTGCACTGTTTAAGCGGTTAGGGTTTTGGTTGGTGCTTGTATTCGAAAGCCAATCCGTTCCACGTAAATAATTGACGTTTAATTTAAAAGCCACTTTGTTGTTAAATGCTTTAGCGTATCTAATTGCAGTTTCGGTAAGTCCACTTAAATCCCTACCTGTTCCGCCACCAACGTGGTTTACGCCAGTTTTTTGATAAACGCTTAAGCCTTGGTAATAAAACGGGCTTTTGGTGAGCAAGTTTGCCATTCCGTTTATGGCATTCATTCCGTATAATGCAGAGGCAGCACCTGGGGTAATTTCTACACTTGCAATATCTAATTCTGTAGGACCAATTGCATTCCCTAACGGTACGCCTAAAGAACCGGCTTGCATATCAACACCATCAACCAGTTGCACAAAACGGAAGTTGTTGGGAATATTAAAGCCTCTGGTGTTGGGTACTTTAAAAGTTAAGCTGGAGGTGGTCATTTGAACGCCTTTTACATTCTCTAAAGCATCATAAAAACTTGGTGCTGGCGATTCTCTAATTGCCCTAATGTCCAACTTTTCAATTGCTACCGGCGATTTAAGGATGCTTTCTTCTACCCTAGAAGCTGTAACTACCACTTCTTGCCCCATTTGTGACTGAGTAACAAGAGTTATTTTTAATTCGGAACCTGGCCCCTTTACCTCAAATTCTTGAGATTGAAAACCCAAGCTAGTAACCACCAAACTTAGTGGAAATACCGCTCTGGTGCGTAATTGAAATTTACCGTTTACATCTGTAGATGTTCCATTAACGGTATTTTTTAATATTACGCTGGCACCCGGCAAAGGGAGCTGGTCATCTTGATTGATGATAGTACCTGAAATGATGATAAAATTATTCCCTTGTGCTTTAGCGGTAGAGGATAAAAGCGTGATAAAAAGCAAAGTATATATGTGTTTCATTTTAATTTATTGAAAGTTGATGTTTTAAATGTTAATCGCGTTCCGAATTTTTATACTCAACAACATCGGTCTCCAGCTATCGTGTAAGCGTGAGGTAAAAAGTAATTTTCGAGTTTCATTGTTAATAATCTACTAAACTAGTCGACAATGATACAAAGTTATTTTGAAAACAATACACATAATCTACTGATTAGATAGATTATTAAATTACTGGCCTCAAAAAAAGACTGTAATGCTTTGTATTTTAGCTGATTTGTACTAATAAAAATTATTCAAATAAAAGATGCTATTTTTGACTGATAAACTAAGGTCTTGCTGACAAAAAGAACAAAATACGCGATAAAAGCACTAATTGCCCTTGCAAAGAGCAAGGACAATAAGCCTATGCTAATTGCCGAGATTGCATCGCAGGAGCATTTACCAAAAAGATTTTTGGAATCTATTTTATTAGATTTAAAGAGAGCAAAGATTTTAAGTAGTAAAATGGGATCTG
>JBBSTQ010000491.1:0-2705 GCA_038235745.1 Sphingobacteriales bacterium | reverse complement strand
TTTTGATGATGTAGAGACGCTAAACCAAAAAGCGTTCGCCAACGAATTAGATATTACAAAACTCAGTTACCACGCTTATGCGTATGCCGTGAAAGATTATGTTTTGCTGGATGCTGGTAGCGCTTTAGGATTTGGGGTGGGTCCAATGTTGATCTGCAAGAAAGAACAAGATTTAAGCAACCCGGATTTAAAGGTGGGTATCCCAGGGAAATATACTACTGCAAATTTTTTGATGAGTTTGGCTTATCCACATCTACAAAATAAAGTAGAAATGGTGTTTTCTGATATTGAGGAAAAATTGCTGAACGGCGAAATTGATTTAGGCTTAATCATCCATGAAAATCGATTTACCTATCAAGATAAAGGACTACAGAAAGTTAAAGACTTGGGCGAATATTGGGAAGAAACTACAAAATGCGCCATTCCGCTAGGAGGAATCGTGGTCAAGCGGAGTTTGCCTCTAGAAATAAAGCAAAAGGTAAACGGATTGATCCGAAAATCTATTGAATATGCGTTCGCTAATCCAAAATCTGGGTTAGATTTTATAAAATCACACGCCCAAGAAATGGAAGAAGCGGTAATGTACAAACACATTGATTTGTACGTTAACAAATATTCTGTTGATTTAGGAAGCGAGGGTAAAAAGGCGATTGAGATCTTA
Organism: Sphingobacteriales bacterium; assembly: GCA_038235745.1. Taxonomy (GTDB): domain Bacteria; phylum Bacteroidota; class Bacteroidia; order Sphingobacteriales; family Sphingobacteriaceae; genus Pseudopedobacter. The sequence continues at coordinate 2,044 of JBBSTQ010000491.1, read as the reverse complement.
TTTGAACGGGCAGAAGAGGAGGGGATTATTCCGAAAGTTAGTGAGAGTTTGTTTTTGTAGAACTATTGCAGATTGCAGAGGTGCTTAGGTTTGCGACTTCCCTCTCCCCTTCATTTCGAACGAGGTACGAGGAGGAACCTGTTAGTCCCCTCGGAGAACAAAGTTAGGGCAGAGGAACTTGTAGATTTCTCCTGTCGTCGAAATGACGCAGTAACAAACACACACTCACTACCAATCTTTAATATCTTCCGACAGGTCATCCCATTTTGGATTAAAGTGATTAATTAACGTGTCTTTTTTCTCTCTACGCCATTTTTTAATCTCTTTCTCCCTTGCTATTGCTTCTTCTATACTTAAAAAGTTCTCGTAGTAAATAAAGTAGGTCAAGTTGTATTTTGCCGTAAAACTTTGAGGATAAACGTTGTTTTGATGTTCATACAGCGTTTTTGGGGGATCAGATGTTACGCCGATGTATAAAGTTGTTTTGTTTTTATTGGTCATGATGTAGGTACATCCTCCTCTTTCCATATTTGAAGATAGAGAATTTATTTGTTTTCGCTGGGTTGGAGTAGGTTTGATGAACACGTCCCCTTTTCTGTCATTCCGAACGCGGTACGAGGAGGAATCTGTTAGTTTCTTCGGAGAACCAAGTTAGTGCAGAGGAACTTAGGGATTTCTCCTTTCGTCGAAATGACGGCGTGGGAATAACGAAGCGTGAATAACGTGTTGTTCCCCGTATCATGACGTTATCAGCACACCACTATTAATCCATCACAACAAAAAAATGCCCAACCTTCTAAAAAGTTAAGCATTTCAAATATCTAAAACTAGAAAGGTTTAATGAATTCCCCTCAACAACCTGTTCCATCTAATTTTACTCAGAAAAGAACCGTTTTCATCCCAGCTCATCCAAATAAACAAAGCTTTCCCTACAATGTGATCATCTGGCACAAAACCCCAATATCTCGAATCTAAAGAGTTGTGGCGGTTATCGCCCATCATCCAGTAGTAATTCATTTTAAAAGTGTAAGAATCCGTTTTCTGACCGTTGATTATAATGTCAGTTCCGTTAACTTCCAGCTTATTACCCTCGTAAACGGTAATTGCTCGTCTATAAATTGGCAATGTTAAGCTATCCAATTTAACCGTCCAGCCTTCTTTCGGGATAATAATTGGTCCAAAATTGTCTTGGTTCCAATTGTAATGACGGTCATTAGGGAAAACCTGCTGTTCAAAAGCGCCTTGTTCTGCAATAACAGGGGTAACTATTTTCACGTTAGAAAAAGCTTTGATTTTTTCTACCTCAGCTTTAGGCATCGTAATTACGTATTCGTCGTTGTTAACTCTTTCCACATCAGCCTTAATTTCCTTCAAAGCCATCGGGTTAAAATCAGTACCATCCGTTTTAACGTAATATTGGGTTTGGCTCATTATCGGTAAATCCGATAATTTCCCGTTAATGTAAACTACAGCGTCAATAATTTTCAAAGTATCGCCAGACACACCAACGCACCTCTTAATATAATTCTCTCGTTTATCAACTGGGCGGTTTAATGGCGCATCAGCATCCATTGGGTAATTGAAAACTACCACGTCGTTTCTTTCGATGTGGCCAAATCCCGGTAAACGATAATACGGCAACTGAATACCGTCCCAATAAGCTTTTGTACCAGTAATTGGCATGGTGTGGTGTGCAAAGGGGAATGCAACCGGCGTAATTGGTGTTCTTGCACCATAACTCATTTTACTCACAAACAAAAAATCGCCAACCAAAAGCGAGCGTTCCATTGATCCAGTGGGGATGGTATAGGCTTCGATAAATAAACCACGGATAATAGTTGCCGCAATAACCGCAAAAACAATTGCATCTAGCCATTCCCTGCTAGCACTTTTCTTTTTTGCGACTTTATTTTTTTTCCAGAATTTCCAATTCATTTTTTGCTGATTAAGCGTTAAAATTATACATCTCTTTTACAGAGAAAAAGCCTTTTTTGCCTTTCAGCCATTCTGCAGCCAACACCGCACCTAAAGCAAAACCTTGGCG
>JBBSTQ010000490.1:0-2727 GCA_038235745.1 Sphingobacteriales bacterium | reverse complement strand
GTCAATTACGTTGAATTGTTTTGCAGTGTCGTCACTGTTTTTGTAAATGAAGAAAATAGCAGCGTACATTCCTATAAACAAAGCAGGAACTAAAAACGTAAGCACCAAAAACGATTTCTTTTTTACCCGACTTAGGTATTCTCTCTGGATAATTAAAAATACTTTATTCATGGCAATTAATCTTTTACGGTTTTGATGAAAATTTCATTAATTGTTGGGATAACCTCCTGTAAATAGCTTACGCCCGCCAAAGGAATAACTTCCTGCAATAAATTGTTAGTGCTAAAACCGTCTTTTAATTTTACAGTTTGTGTAATACCGTCATCATCTGTTACAGTGCTTAACAATTCGGCCGTCTGTAAATCACTTTGCTCCACAGCTTTGTTCAATCCAATTTTATAGGTGTTATTTCTGTACGAGTTCTTGATATCTTTCACACTTCCGTCCAAAATTTTGTGCGACTTATGGATGAGCGCAATGTGCTTGCAAAGCTCTTCCACCGATTCCATGCGGTGCGTAGAAAAAATAATGGTCGAGCCCTTTTGGTTGAGTTCTAAAATTTCATTCTTGATGATTTCCGCATTCACGGGATCAAAACCAGAGAAAGGTTCATCCAAGATAATCAGTTCTGGCTCATGCAAAACGGTCGCCACAAACTGTACTTTCTGTTGCATCCCTTTAGAAAGATCCTCCACCTTTTTTTTCCACCAAGTTTGCATCTCCATTTTCTCGAACCAATATTTTATCCGAGAAGTAGCATCAGCTCTGCTCAACCCTTTTAATCGAGCTAAATAAAGCATTTGCTCGCCAATTTCCATTTTTTTGTACAGTCCGCGTTCTTCTGGCAAATAACCAATTTTACCAATATGGTTTTGGTTCAGCTTTTCGCCGTTCAAATAAACCTCGCCACTATCTGGCGCAGTAATCTGATTGATGATTCTTATTAACGAGGTTTTACCAGCTCCATTGGGTCCTAAAAGCCCGAAAATAGTTCCTCGTTCAATTTCTAAACTCACATCATCCAAAGCTCTATGCTTGGCGTATTCCTTTACAATATTTCTGATACTTAGCATTGCGCTTTTTTCTGTTAGAGCTATTTTCTCCGAGATTATTACAAATTAATTTTGCGGAAGCAATTTAAAGATACCCTGACCCTCAACAGCCATGTATATATAACCGTCTGGGGCTTGTCTTACATCACGCACTCGGCCTATATTTTTAAACAAAAGTTCTTCTTTTACCACTTTACCATTTTTTATCACACAGCGATTTAAATACTTGAATCTTAAAGACCCAACCATTAAATTCCCTTGCCATTGTGGGTAAATTTTGCTGTTTGCAAAAGCCATTCCGCTGGGTGCGATAGAGGGCGTCCAATAATGAATAGGATCTGTGATGCCTTCTTTTTGCGTGATTTCTGTAATTGTTTTTCCGTTGTAATTGATGCCGTAAGAAGTAACAGGCCAGCCGTAATTTGCTCCTGGTTTTACAATGTTAATCTCGTCGCCACCTCTTGGTCCATGTTCATGTTCCCAAATTTCGCCGTTAAAAGGGTTCAGCGTTAAGCCTTGCGGGTTACGATTGCCATACGTATAATTGCTTTTATCTGCCTTGCTATCGTTGTAAAACGGATTGTCTTTTGGGATGCTTCCGTCTGGCATTATTCGGTGTATTTTACCAAGGCTATTTTTAATATCCTGTGGATTTTCTTTCTCGTTACCTCGCTCGCCTACCGAGAAGTATAGCATATTATCTTTACCGAAAACCATTCTGCAACCGTAATGATGCCTGGCTTTGCTATAAGGTTCGGCAACGAAAATATCTTTGCCGTTAACAAGTTTATCTCCCTCCAAAGTGGCCATTAAAATAGCAGTGGTTTGTAAATCTGAATCGGTTGGGTGAGGCTTTGAATAGCTTAAGTAAACCGTTTTGTTTTTAGCGAAATCTGGGTGTAAAACAACGTCCAATAAGCCACCTTGACCGGCAAATCTTACTTCTGGCACTCCGCCAACTTCTTCGCTTTTACCATCAGTATTTACCAAATATAGTTTACCGCCTTTATCAGTCACTAGCATTTGTGTGTTTGGTAAAAAAGCCATCCCCCACGGGTTTTTTGCTTTATCAAATACATTTACCAATTTTATTTTACCGTTCTCGGTATCAAAAATATCAGATTTCGGTTTGTCATCAAAAGCGTATCTATCAACGTTTTCAATCCCTTTTAAAATATAATCTGCAATTGCTTTAATTTCATCGTCTTTAAAGGTTTCGGCAAAAGCGGGCATTCCACCTTCTTTGTGTCCAAGCTTTATCGATTTGAAAAGATCTTCTGGCGTTTTGCCATACTTCCATTTTCTATCGGCGAAAGCGTTCATTTTTGCACCGTGGCAACCAGAACAGTAGGACTGAAAATTTTCTTCAGGCGTTGATGCTATTTTTTCTTTCTGATTTTTGTCTTTCTGTAAGCCCAAAGAGAGACACGAAACTAGTGTGACGGTGGCTAACAAAGGCAAATATTTAAAATTTTTCATAGTTTTTTTTAAATGGTAGACAAAATAGGGATTTTAAGGGAAAAGGGTTTAGAATTAGTCAGCAGCCGCATTCGCCATAAAACTTTTTTTGAACTGTGTTTCCTTGTTTATCCTTTAATATTATTGTTCCTGTATTTAAATACGTTTCATATCCACTTTGTTTTAGATACTTTGTTTCGATAATTAATTCGTAAAG
>JBBSTQ010000489.1:0-2731 GCA_038235745.1 Sphingobacteriales bacterium | reverse complement strand
CCACACTGATGCGATTAGAGATAATTTAATTCCAAACCACATCACATCTTTTCAAAAAAACTACATCTATGCCACCGAAGCAGATTTATTAAATGTAGCCTTGTTCGGAAAAACTGCAAGACAATGGCGTAATGATAACCCTAATACCAAAAGGAATATTAGAGACGAGGCAACTATTGAACAATTAGTAGTTCTTTCCAATTTAGAAAGTATTAATGCGATGCTGATACAGCAATTAATTTCGCCGGCAGATAGATTGGAAAAACTAAATACTATAGCAATTTCTCAAATGCTATCATTAAGTAAGAATAGTAGTATCAAACTCCTAAAAAAATAGCATGCATTTTCACTTCCTGATTTTAGCATAGCACCATTCATTACTGCACTTAAACTTTCCTTGGAAAACATTTCGGAAGCTTTATTCCGACAAAAATTTAATGAAATCATGAGTTAAATGAATTCAAAAGTGAAACAAACAAGAACCTTAGTCTATGACAAAAAGCGGTTTCCAGTTAACAAGTGAAGCTTGGTGGCACAAATCAAGTCTTATTTTGGTAAATAATTTTGCTTAATCCGTTTGTTGATAAAACGCAATATAATAGCTATGGTTCAAACTTAGTCAATGTATTTTAGTAGAAGCGTTGAAGTAAAAGATGTTCCCTACAAATTTAATTAAGTTTGCTCCACGCAAAAACCGGCAAATAATAACACAACTAAAATCAGAACAACCAAAAAAACAAATGAACGAATACTTAAAAGGCACAAAACTTTACGGCGATGATTTTTCTTTCGACCAAATTAAAGAATGGTATGATGAGGAAGCCGAGGGTTATGCAAATTTAGGAAGCAAGCACAAAGATTCGTACGCTTACGGTTACCACACCATGAACAAAATTCATGGTTTTGATAAAATAAAAGCTTCTACATTTAAAGATGTAATGGGTTTTGGTTCTGCTTGGGGTTACGAGTTTGAGCCAATTATTGATAAAATTGAAAATCTGACCATCATTGAGCCTTCAGATAATCTAATAAATAACACCATCCGTCATTTAAAACCGAACTATGTTAAGCCAAGTATTGAAGGGAAATTGCCTTTTGAAAATGGTTCTTTCGATTTAATTACCTGCTTCGGCACTTTGCACCACATCCCCAATGTGTCTTACATTTTAACTGAACTGGTGCGCACTTTAAAACCTGGCGGGCATTTAATGTTCAGGGAACCTGTGATTTCTATGGGCGACTGGAATGCTCCACGAAAAGGTTTAACAAAAAATGAACGTGGAATCCCTATTTCCGTATTTGATACAACTTTAAATAAGTGCAACGTAGAAGTGGTATCTAAAGAATATTGTTTCATGCTTTCTTCTTTAATTCAACGTACGGTGGGTTCATTTTTAAAGAAACAGATATATGCTTATAAAAATTATGTGTTGGCAGATAAATTTGCTTCGAACCTAATGAAAGGGAATTTACGATACCACGCTACTAAAAAGCTGGAACGGATTGCCCCACAATCTGTTTTTTATGTGGTCAAGAAACTGTGAGAAGGCGGAAAGCTGAAAGCGTAAAGCTAAAAGCGCAAAGCTAAAAATCTGCATAACAATATCCGAAAGTGGATGTTAGTGATATACAATTTTACAAAAGATCATCACATCGAAACCACTCGGCATCAGACTGGACTTCTAATTTGATGTTTTCTTAAATTCTCAAAATTCTTTTAAGTTAGTCATTTTTTTTTGGCTCAATATTGGTTGCGTTAGGCGAATATAGCAAGGCTTTTTGCGCTGGGAATGTGGCTTGGGGAAAGCCTGTTCTTTTTGTGATTTTTCTTCACAAAAAAACCGAAGCGTAGCGGAGTGCGTCTTACGCCGACCTTTAGGAAACGCCCTTTGGAAGGCAAAAAGCTTAATGCATAAGGGCTAAAGCTCGTATTGAGGGAACAAAAAGTTCCTAAAAACAAACCAAAATTAGAATCGATTAACACTTATGAATTTAGCAGAAACTTATCTTAAAATACGAAACCATACCGAAGCCATTTGTGAACCTTTGCAAACCGAAGATTATGTGGTGCAACCGGTAGCAGATGTTAGTCCGCCGAAGTGGCATTTGGGGCATACGACTTGGTTTTTTGAGACTTTTGTTTTAATGCCCCACGCCAGTAAATATGAGGTGTTTGACCTCAATTATAATTTTGTTTTTAACAGCTATTATGAAACTGTTGGTGCTAGGGTAGTCCGTACGGATCGAGGGAATTTAAGCAGGCCGACGGTGCAAGATGTTTACCAATATAGGGCTTATGTGAATGAAGCAATGACTCGTTTTTTAGCTTGCGAAATATCCGAAGAGGTAAAAGAGGTGTTAGAATTAGGCTTAAACCACGAGCAACAACACCAAGAACTATTGAGTTACGACATTAAATATATTTTAGGTCACAACCCTTTGTTACCGACATATTCACTAGATAATATTGAGTCGGGTTTGGTTGCTGATGAAACTGGTTTTGTAGCAGTTTTAGAGGGGGTTTACGAAATTGGATACTCTGGCGAAGAATTTTGCTTCGATAATGAACTGGGAAAACACAAGGTTTATATCAACGATTTCGAGATTTCTAAGAGTTTGGTTAGCAATGCAGAATATGTGGAATTTATAAAAACTGGTGGTTATACCGATTTTAGATTTTGGCATTCGGAAGCTTGGGATTGGGTGCAGAAAAACAATATCACAGCTCCTT
>JBBSTQ010000488.1:0-2736 GCA_038235745.1 Sphingobacteriales bacterium | reverse complement strand
CGTTGCTCGTGAGATGTTTTCCCGAAGGGATGCCTATGCCACACTATCGCTTAACATCACGACGACTCTTGAATTATAGTTATTAACGTTATCCCTCTATAATTTTAGGATGCTAAACCAATTCCACGTAGTTTTATAGCATGAAATATCAGTTAGGAGAATTTGTACGTTTTGTGGATGAGCGAAGAGAGGGGTACATCACTAAAATCATCAGTGATGAAATGGTAGGTGTTACAGGGGACGATGATTTTGAAATCCCTGTAATGATTACCAACATTACCAGAGTACACGGACATTCTACCAATCCAGAAACTGGCATTGAGCAATCAAACGATAAGAATACTGAAACAAACTTCGTAGAGAAAGGACTTTATTTAGTTGCAGTTCCAGATGCTAACAAAGGTTCGGTGGTTCACTTTAATGTGATTAACGAAACCTCTTATCAAGTAACACTAAGTTTAAAAACATTAACCAAAGACACTTATAAAGGAGTTTTCTTTGATACGTTAGCTCCTCAAAAATCAATCAAGGTTTATAGTGCGGCTTTACCAGAACTGGATTTATGGCCTTCGTTGAACTTTCAAACTTTGTTTTATACTGCAAGTAACAAAGTACCTATCAAACCTTTAGAGTTCAACATAAAATTCAAATCGAAAGACTTTGCCGGCAGTAAAAAGCAGCTCCCAATTGTAAAGTTAAACGGGTGGTTGTTTAGAATGGACGAACCAGAATTGGTTTTAGATGCCGAAAAGATAAAAGAAGCTTTTTTTAAACCTACGGAAGAAAAAGTCGCTTTGGAGAAACCTGCAAAGGAAATAGATCTACACATTGAAAAACTGCGAGACGACCATCATTTTTTAAGCAAAACAGAAATGATGGAGATACAGTTAGCCCATTTTCAGAAAAACCTTGATCTGGCAATCGCTCACAATTTTGACAACATCATATTTATTCACGGAGCAGGTAACGGAAGTTTACAACACGAAATCCATAAGGCAATTAGCAAACACCCTCAAGTGCAAACGTTTATGGATGCGCAAAAGGAAAAATTTGGCTATGGTGCAACCAAAATTATTTTTAAATAAACTCAATTTTAATTCCTTTTTCTATTTTTATAAAAATTTACAACACCTATGGAACTTCTTACCAGCCCCGAAATGTGGGTTTCACTTTTAACATTAACCGTATTAGAGATTGTTTTGGGCATCGATAATATTGTGTTCATTTCCATATTATCGGGCAAATTACCGGCAGATCAACAGGGTAAAGCCCGCAATTTGGGTTTGGCGTTGGCTATGATTACCAGAGTTCTTTTACTATTGTCCATCAGTTGGATTATGACGTTGACTGCTCCCCTTTTTAACGCTGGAGAATGGATTGGATTACAGAGCGAGAGTCTTTTAGAGAAGCTTTCTATCAGTGGCCGAGATTTGATCCTTATAATTGGTGGGTTGTTTTTGATTTACAAAAGCACTGTTGAAATTCATGATAAACTGGAAGGCGAGGAACATGAAACAGCTGTTAAAAAGGTACATTCTTTTTCCAGCGTGATTTTCCAAATTTTGATTTTGGATGTTGTTTTCTCCTTGGATTCGGTGATTACCGCGGTAGGTATGGCAGACCATATTGAAGTGATGATAGCAGCAGTAATCATCGCGGTAATTGTGATGATGTTTTCTGCGAAAGCCATTTCTAATTTTGTGAATGACCACCCAACGGTTAAGATGTTGGCTTTATCGTTTTTATTATTAATTGGTGTTTCCCTATTAGCGGAAGGTTTTGAGCAGCATATCCCGAAAGGATACATTTATTTCGCGATGGCGTTCTCTGTATTGGTTGAGTTTTTCAATCTAAAAATGAAATCGAAATCAAACCCTGTTTCGTTGAGAAAAACACCACATGAACCAGAATCATAAAGTCATATAACTTTCACGATTTTCTCGTTCTTTAAAATTTTTACCAACAGCCTTTCTTCAACCGTTAGGCTGTTTTTGCTACTTTCACTTACCTTGTACTTATGTATTTTCCCACTTTTGTGTGCATTAATTACGGATGGATGGATGTAGTACTTTTTACAAACCGTTCTGGTATTTCCAAGTTTAGATGCTACATGGTCTATCACATCTACCATTTGTTTTTTTAATTGACTCTTGGTTTCGCAAGCGTCTAATTCTTTAAAAGCACATAATGCATTTACGCTACCTGCCCAAGTTCTAAAATCTTTTGCGGTATAATCTTCGCCAGTAACTTCTTTCAAATAATGGTTTACATCGCCACTATCTATACTATAATGCTTCCCGTCTTCATCGTAATATTGAAAAAGTTCTTTCCCAGGGACGTCTCTGCACTTCTTTACCAAGTTCGCTAGCTTTTTACTTTGCAATTCAATATCGTGGTAAACCCCTTTTTTACCTTTGAAACTAAACCGAACCGAAGCTCCTTTAAATTGCACATGTCTATCCTTAAGCGTACTTAATCCAAAAGAACCATAAAGCTTAGCGTAACTTTCATTCCCGATACGGATGTGGGTAAGCTCAATCAGCTTAACGGCAAGTGCTACCACTTTTTTAAACGGCAGTCCCTTTAATTTAAGGTCTTTTTCAATTTGTCTTCTGATGGTTGGTAAACACTTTGCAAACTTGCGTAAGCGGTAAAACTTAGCTTGGTTGCGCAAATTGTTCCAGCTTTCATGGTAACGATACTGCTTACGCCCCTTAACATCGTAACCGGTAAACT
>JBBSTQ010000487.1:0-2745 GCA_038235745.1 Sphingobacteriales bacterium | reverse complement strand
CGGTAAAGAGTTTATTTTTCATAATAGTTTTTAATAAGATTTAACAAAATTTATGCCTTTAATTGATTCTGGATGTGATTGTTCAACGGGATTTTTTGGCAAGGGTTGTATCAAAAGCTTGTTTTTTAGCACTCATTTAATGTCAAGCTAAGTTAGATTAAATCGGGGAACGCCCAAATGATGACATTATAATTAAGTTCAGATTGTTGATTAACGTTAAACATCGTTACCAAGGAATGGAGGGGGTTAACCCTTTTACAAGTATTCTCATCCCATAACCAAATAAGCAAATAAATAACATTAAATAAAACGAACATGAAAAATTTAACAAAAACACTTGCACTGTCAGCAACCTTAGTTTTAGGATTAACAGTTGGCGCTTCCGCACAACAAGAAGGCAAACCAGAGATGAAAAAAGGTGGTCACCCAGAAATGAACTTAACGGATGCACAAAAAACACAAATGAAAGCCAATCGCGAAAGCCAGAAAGCAAACCAAGAAAAGTTTAAGGCGAGCTTAAGCGCAGATCAGAAAGCGACGATGGGGGACAATGGAATGAAGCCGAAGGAAAGGATGAAAAAGCTAAACCCAACACTTAGTGCTGAGCAGAAAGCGACGTTTAAAGCAAATAGAAAAGAAGCTAAAAAGAATGATAAAGCTTTTAAAGCAACGCTTAACGCCGAGCAGAAAGCAAAGATGAAAGACATGAGCGATAAAACAGGAGAAAGAAAACATCACGGCAAAAAAGGTAAAAAAGATGCATAATTCTTGCATCTGCAATTAGAAGAATGCCGAACGGAATAAACTTTGTTCGGCATTTTTTGTGGGGATAAAATCACATTTTTGTGGATGCTGTTTACAGACCAACTAAAAAATCTAGTTTCAGGCAATTTCCCGCCTAAGCGGATCGTTTCTTTAGTGCCTTCGCAAACGGAGCTACTGTTTGATTTGGGTTTAAGTACCGAAATTGTTGGGATAACCAAGTTTTGCATCCATCCGAAAGATCAATTTAAAAAAACCGCCAAAATAGGAGGGACTAAAAACGTAAACATTCAAAAAATAAGAGAACTAAAACCGGATTTGATCATCGGTAATAAAGAGGAAAACTCAAAAGAAGATGTTGAGCTGTTGATGCAAGAGTTTCCTGTTTGGATGAGTGATATTTATACTTTGGACGATGCTTTGGAAATGATTGTTGGGGTAGGAGCGTTGGTAGATCGAGAAAAGCGGGCTAAGTTGATGAGTGATAAAATCAAATTGAACTTTAATGAACTGTTAAATAACTTAGATGAAGATGCTTTAAAAAGTGTGGCTTATTTTATTTGGCACAAGCCCGATATGTTGGCAGGTAAAAGCACATTCATTGATGAGATGCTGAGGTATTGCGGATGCGGAAATATAATTGACTTGAACCGCTACCCAGATTTAGATTTATCGGAGCTTAAAAAATTAGCACCCGAAATCGTTTTTCTATCTTCCGAACCTTATCCCTTTGCAGAAAAACATCTGGCATATTACAGCAACATTTGGCCTCATGCAAAAGTGGAATTGGTTGATGGCGAAATGTTTAGCTGGTATGGGAGTCGGTTGTTAAAATCTGCTGAATATTTCAAGCAATTAAAATCAAAAATATTTTAATAAACAGCTTGCAAAACAAAAGCTAAACCCTATATTTGCAATCCAAAATAATTACTAATTGTTTTGAGAAAAAAATCCTAAATGCGGAAGTGGCGTAATTGGTAGCCGCACCAGACTTAGGATCTGGCGCTTCACGGCGTGGGGGTTCGAGTCCCTTCTTCCGCACAACAAAATGTCCCTCCCACATAATGGGGGGGATTTTTGTATAAACACGTAGCAATTAAAAAAATAATTCAGCATGAATATTACACAGGAAAAAATAAATGATCTTAATGCAATAGTAACCGTTAAAATCACTCCTGATGATTATCAGGAAAAAGTTGACAAAGCCATAAGAGACCAAGCTAAAAAAATGAAACTTCCAGGCTTTCGTCCCGGAATGGTTCCAGCTGCACATGTTAAAAAAATGTACGGTAAAAGCATTTTGGTTGAGGCCGTAAACAATCTTTTATCCGAATCTGTAAATAACTATATCCAACAAAACGAAATTGAAATTTTAGGTCAGCCTTTGCCAAAAGAAGATGACACACAGTTTAACTGGGATTCTAATGATGATTTTGTTTTTAATTATGAATTAGGTTTAGCCCCACAAGTTGACGTTGAGTTTTCTGATAAAGATAAGTTAACGCAATATGTAATTAAGGTCGATGTCGAAACTTTAGCTGCCCGTACTAAAAACATTAGAAGAAGTTATGGCAAAATGACAAACCCAGAGGTTGTTGCTGATGGCGATGTTATTTTTGGTCAGTTCCAACAACTAAATAGCGATGGATCTATCTTTGAAGGCGGCATTGATGTATCTACTTCTTTAAGAACTGAAATTGTTAAGGATGCAACTGCGCTAAAGTCTTTAATTGGTTTAAAGAAAGAAGATGTGATTGAAAGCTTTGATTTAGTTAACGCCGTTGATGACGAAAAGCAACTGATCAGAATTTTAAAACTAGACGAAGCGAATCCAATTATCCCCCAATCTAAGTTTAAGTTAACTGTAAAAAATGTTAACCGTTTAGAAGAGTCTGACTTAAACCAAGAGTTTTTTGACAAGATTTTCCCTGAAGGAACTGTTACTACAGAAGAAGATTTTACAGCTAAGATTACCGAAGAGCT
>JBBSTQ010000486.1:0-2764 GCA_038235745.1 Sphingobacteriales bacterium | reverse complement strand
CGCTTGATCAGTTGCTCAAATTCTTGCATTCGATTTGGCACATCTACAGCCAAATCTGGGTCAACATCATAATAATCTCTAATAGCATAGGGTGAGCCGGCAATCCCCTTTACCACATCTGCATCGCTATTTGGGATACCAAATTGACTATAATCGGTGAGGCTGGCATGCGCAATTACCCCTGTGTACCAAATGTGATTTACACTGAGTTCTTTTAACGCATCTAAAGCTCGCTCATCAACATCACTAAACTTGCCCACACCATTTTGAGACAAAGTGCCGTAGAATACGCTGGTGGTATCTGTGTTACCGAACAAACGTGGCAACATTTGATAAATTACGATTTTTTGATCGCTCATTGTGTTCCGTTTTGATTGAGAAAATAGAAAAGCTGGTAATAAAATCAGCAGTAAGAACCACAAAATAGTTTTGCAAACTTGAGTATTTGCTTGCTTAACTGGTGCTATATTTAAACTTTTATTGCTCATTTTATACCAATTCTGCGTTTCCTATAATTAGATTTTTTGTTGCCTTTAGCTGATGTACGATGTCGTGGACAAAAACCGTCAAGCTTTGATCACTGTTGTTTTCAATTTGGAAGCTTTTATCATCAATTTGGATGGTTAAATTTGCACCTTTGAAATTAATTTTAAACGAGAACGATTCCCAATGTTTTGGTAAAAACGGACTAAAATGCAAAGTGTTTTCGCGTACTCTCATCCCAGCAAAACCTTCAACTACACTCATCCAAGTTCCTGCCATGGAGGTAATGTGGAGGCCGTCTTCGGTATCGTTGTTATAATCGTCTAAATCTAAACGGGCGGTACGTAAATAAAACTCGTATGCCCTGGCCCCGTCGTTCAATTTTGAAGCCAAAATACTGTGTACACATGGCGAGAGGGAACTTTCATGTACGGTACGTGGCTCGTAAAAATCGAAGTTACGTTTGATGGTTGCTATGTCATAATCGTCCTCAAAGAAATAAATTCCTTGCAAAACATCGGCTTGTTTAATAAAACATGAACGTAAAATACGGTCCCAGCTCCATTTTTGATTGATTGGTCTTTGTGATTGTAGCAAGTCTTTTACTAGGATCTGCTCTTTATCTAAATAACCATCCTGCTGTAGAAAAATTCCGTTCTCCGCATCTTCTGGATAGTACATGTTATCTATAATATGTTTCCAATCTACAAATTCCTGATCTTTGAAATTTAATTTTTGAATTAACTTATCGTACTGTTTTGGGACTGACTTTTGAACCAATTTAGCTGACTGCAAAGTATATTTTAGGCACCAAGTTGCCAATATATTGGTGTACCAGTTGTTGTTAACATTGTTTTCGTATTCGTTTGGGCCAGTTACGCCTAACATCACGAATTTACTTTTTTCGGCACTCCAATTTACACGTTGTTTCCAAAACCGGCTGATGCCGATGAGCACTTCTAAACCATAAGCTGCAAGGTAACTTTGATCGCCAGTGTAGCGGATATAATTATGAATGGCATAAGCAATGGCACCATTTCTATGAATTTCTTCGAAGGTAATTTCCCACTCATTATGGCATTCTTCGCCGTTCATAGTTACCATCGGGAACAAAGCTGCTCCGTTTATAAAACCGAGTTTTTCTGCATTCTCAATTGCTTTTTTTAATTGTTTGTAGCGATAAATCAAAAGATTTTTGCTCACCTGTTGCGGCGCAGTTGCTAAATAAAAAGGCACACAATAAGCCTCGGTATCCCAATAAGTGGAACCTCCGTATTTTTCGCCGGTAAAACCTTTTGGACCAATATTTAAGCGGTCATCTTTACCGGTATAGGTTTGAAAAAGTTGAAAGATATTGAAACGTATGGCTTGTTGCGCTGAAACGTCGCCTTTAATTACAATGTCACTTTCTTCCCATTTGTTAGCCCAAGCTTGTTTTTGCTCCAATTTCAGTTGTTCAAATCCTTTTTCTGAAGCTTTCGCAAGTACTATTTTAGCGTGATTTAACAGATCTTTTTTTGAATGGTTTTCTGAAGACAGGTTTGCAACAATTTTAATCAAACTGATCTCCTGACTTTGTTTTGCCTTTAAAGTGATTTTTTGTGCTAAAAACTTTTCCTTCTTGATGATTTCAGATTTGAAATCTACCGTATTTTCATCTGCCAAAAGCTGAACAAAACTAGCGGTACATACCTCAAACTCTGTTTTTTTAGTACGTAGGGTTAAATAAGCTTCATTGTTTGTGATTTCATCGTTCACAAAATCCCAAAACTTTTCATCGTAATTGCTATCCTCGTTTTTTATATCTCCATCGATAAATGGAGTAAGTGTTATTGTGCCCGTAAAATTTAACGGAGTGATACTGTATTTTATCGCCCCAACTTCATCATCAACAATGCTACAAAAGCGAGTAGCATTTACTTTTACTTGTTTGCCCGATGTTAACGTTGCACTAAAACTACGTTCTAAACAGCCTTCCTGCATATTTAAAACTCTTTTAAAGTCTGTAACTTTTGCGGTTGCTAAATCTAAAGTCTCGTCATCGATTTTTACTTCAATACCAATCCAGTTGGCAGCGTTTAAAACTTTTGCAAAATATTCGGGATAGCCGTTTTTCCACCAGCCTACACGGGTTTTATCCGGGTAGTAAACACCTGCAATATAGTTTCCGCTTAAAGTTTCGCCAGAATAAGTTTCTTCAAAGTTTGCTCTTTGGCCCATACGGCCATTGCCCAAACTGAAAATACTTTCTGATATTTTATTTAAATGTGGATCAAAACCT
>JBBSTQ010000485.1:0-2775 GCA_038235745.1 Sphingobacteriales bacterium | reverse complement strand
TTTCAACAGTAAAGTATCTTATCACTGCGAAAACAATTTGATTCTCTCTTTAATAGTTGTTAGTGCTGCTATACGAGAATTGTACGGCACACTTTGCGAGTGAGATGTTTCGTTCCTCAATATGACGAGCGATTTAGTTTTACCGTCTCCTCGTAGTTGATATTTTCAATTACTTTACTAATTTCCTATCCAAAGCATCATTAACCAAAGTCTCAAACTGGTTAATCAATTCTTTTTTATGAATTGCTGGGTAAACCTGCGTCATTAAAACAGCGATGGACTTCCTTTCTGGATCTATCCAGAAAAACGTATTGAACGCTCCGCTCCAGCTCAACTTGCCGACTTTCGATCCGTTTTTCAAACCGTCTGCTGTTGCAATTTCAAATCCTAAACCAAATTTATTTTTGCCCACATTTAGCTCGCCAATTTGATTAGTGGTCATTTCTTTAACGGTTTCTGGCTTCAAAATCTGTTTGTTTTCAAAGCTTCCGTTGTTCAAAATCATTTGCATAAACCTAGCGTAATCTTCTACGGTGGAGCTTAAACCAGAACCACCAGAAAAATAAGTTTTTGCACCCGAAATAGGGAAGTTTACGTTGTAACCTTGACTAGTCTCAGGTAAACGCTCTAAACGCCCGGTTTTCGTTTCGCCGTACATTACAGCTAAACGATTCTTTTTTTCCGAAGGCAAAAAGAAATACGTATCCAACATTCCTAATGGTTTCAAAATAGATTCAGCTAAATATTCATCTAGTTTTTTACCGCTGGCGCATTCAATTACTGCACCTAAAACATCAATACCTAATCCGTAAAAAAACTGTGAGTCTGGTTGAACACCCAAAGGTAATGTGCCTAAGGTTTTCATCTTATTCAAAATAATTACGCTATCGGCCACAGCTAAATCAGGGATGCCGTTCTTCTGGTAAATCATGGCCAAGCGTTTATCTGCAAAGCCGTAACCAACGCCAGAAGTATGCGTCATCAAATCTTCAATAGTAATTTCTTTTACTGCATTAACTGTGGAGTAAGTTGTATCTGCTTTATTAAATGTCAACAACACTTGTGGGTTTGCAAACTCTGGGAGGTATTTAGAAACTTTATCGTTCAACGCTAATTTGCCTTCTTCTATCAGCTTCATGGCAGCTGCGGTAACAATCGGCTTGGTCATAGAAGCAATTCTAAACTCGGTAGTTGGTCTAATTAGCGCTTTCGTTTCGCGGTCTCTAAAGCCAAAACCCTTGTCGTAAATTACTTTTCCGTTAACCGCCACCAATGCTGTAGCACCCGCCATCCAGTTGTTTACTAAGCTGGTTGCTATCAAACTATCAATTCGTTCAAGGTTTTTCTCGTCAATGCTTAGTTTTTTCAGGTTGCTAGCAGCCACCAATCCATTTGAAGCTTTTTGCGAACAGCTGGAAAGTATGAACAACACGCCAACTGCCAAAAACAACTGCTTAACTGTGTATCTTTTTAATTTCTTCATCGTTATTTGTCTTTTCGTTCTTCTCTTCTTTTAATACGTTCTTCCCTGCGATCTATACGGTCAGATTTGTTTTTCTTAAACTTATTTGCCCGTTTTTTTAAACTCTCTTCTTTGTCTTTTGTAATTCCGACACTAACTTTTAAACCCTCAAAAATCGTTTTCCACATCAAATTGAAAAACGAACCTTCTGGAGGTCTTTGGTAAGAAGGATATGCTATTTTTAAAGGGTCCTTGCCCTTCGGGTTTGCACTATCTACCAATAAGGCATTTGCCAGAAAAGAAACAATCCCTGATTTTTTAAGGTTATCATTATCGCCTTTTTTCATAATAGCGATGTTCAAATCGCTGTATTTTAAAACCAACCTTCCGCGGGCACCATCAACATTACCTTTCATGTCGAATTCCATGCTTTGTACTTCCCCACTTTTGGTAGCAATCATGGCCATCGGTTTTGTAAGCACATTTAAATCCGTAAGGCTCATTGGCCCTAAAGTCCCTTTGTAGGTAAATGCACCTTTTTTATCAGTAACGTTAAACGCAATATGAATGTCTAATTTACCTTTTCCCATTAAATAGGTCTGCAAATATGCATCAGCGGTAGCATCTTTTGCCAACGAAGCCGAATCATTAGTAACGTTAAAAATTCTTCCGTTTAAATTTTTGAACTTAACAGTACCTTTTGCCTCTGTTTTTGGATTATACTCCGCGTAAGCGATGTTGGTACTTGTAATAACCACGGTGTCAGCAATTACATCCCATTTTAACTTTTGTAATGCTAGGTGCGGGAAATTTTGTCCCTTATCAATAGTTTTTGGTGGTTTAGCCCGATTCATGAAAACTTCTAAATTTCCGTTCTGTAACTCCACCTTGCTACTTTTGATTGTTCTGTTGTCTATCAACTGGTGAAACTGAATATTTTTAACTAGCACCGAGTCAAAACTTAATTTGTACCGCTCTTGTTGCCTTTTAAACTTAGCGGCAAAAGCCATTTCGCCTACTCTGGGAACAAGTGCAATGCCGCCAATAGCCAAACGTTTGTCCTTAGTAGAAACAAACGCGTGTTTAATATTGACGTAATATAATGAGTCTGCGGTGGCGTATTTGTAATGATTAATTTCGGCGATAATATCTTTTGTGTTAAAGATTCTAGTACTATCGTTTTCCGATAAAGAATCTACTAGAATGTCGTTCAAACGGATGTTCATCTGGTCAAAAGAGGTAATCTTAGGCTTTTTATACGACTGATCAACATATTTAAACTTCACATCCGTTAAAAAAATACTCGCAATTCT
>JBBSTQ010000484.1:0-2780 GCA_038235745.1 Sphingobacteriales bacterium | reverse complement strand
CATACAGCCACTAATTTTGATTTTTATTTCCTTATTTTCCACAAATTCAGCGTACTCCTCGTAAACCAATTGCTCTAAAACTCTTGATAATTCCATTGAGTTTGAGATACCCAAATTACAAGTATCTGTTCCTGGGCAAGTAGTTACATCGGCAACACTGTCAAAACCTGGCGCAGCTAACTTCAACTCATCTAAAGCCAAAAATAAAGCTGGTAACGCCTCAAGCTTTACGTACTTAAACATCAAGCCTTGATTAATAGTAATTCTGATTTCGTCAGCGACTAAATCTTTTACGGCCTCAACCAATTTTCTGGCCTGATCTGTTGGAATATCTCCAGTTTCAACTTTAACAAACACACCATAAAAACCTTTTTGTTTTTGCTCAAAAACATTGGTTTTTAACCAGAGTTGATATGCCAATTGCTTGTTTGTAGGGATTTCGACTTCCACCACATCAACAGTTGAAGGTTGTGCCTGAGGAACGGAATCTCTGTTGATTTTAAAAGTTTTAACCCGATTAGCGATGGTCTCCACCTCAATTAGTCTCACAATCTCATCTATTCCTAGTTTATTTACCAAAAATTTTAAGCGAGCTTTATTTCTGTTGCTACGTTCGCCATATCTATCAAAAACACGCAACACCGCCTCACCATAAGGGATAATTAAATCCTCGTTTAAAAACTCATGAACTACATGTGCTAAAGAAGGTTGTGCGCCTAAACCGCCGCCTAAAACCACTTTAAAGCCCCTTACTTCTACACCATTTTCTTGTTTTACTTTTGGGATAAAACCTAAATCGTGGATAAAAGAAAAAGCAGTATCATCATCGCTTGACGAAAATGCAAACTTGATTTTTCGTCCCATTTCTTGGCAGATAGGATTTCTCAAAAAATACTCGAAATATGCCTGAGCGTAAGGAGAAACGTCAAAAGGCTCTTTAGCATCAATGCCTGATGTTGGCGATGCAGTAACGTTTCTTACGGTATTTCCACAAGCTTCACGCAGTGTAATATCATCCTGAGCTAACTTAGCCCATAATTCTGGTGTACGATCAAGGCTTACATAGTGAATTTGAATATCCTGACGAGTTGTCAAATGTAGGTTTGAAGACGCAAATTCATCAGAAACGTCTGCAATTTTCAAAAATTGCTTAAAAGTTACTTTACCGAATGGCAATTTGATACGCACCATTTGCACACCAGGTTGGCGCTGACCGTAAACCCCTCTCGCCAGACGTAAACTTCTAAATTTCTCATCGTGGATAGTGCCATCTTTAAATTCCTTTATTTTCTTTTCAAGATCAATGATCTCTTTTTCAACTACGGGGTTCTCAAGCTCGCTTCTAAAACTTAGCATAAATTTTCAATATGAAAAGCCTCTTCTTTTATCAGGGAAGAGGCCTTATTAATACAATATAAAAGTATTTTATTATCCTCAAAAAAATCTCTTTATTTGCTTTTTTGCATTCGCAGAAATCAAAAAGAAAAACGAACTATAAAACATGAATTCGTTTGGCAAATATATAAAATATATAGACTTAGTAGACTTTATTTTTTAGATTAAATTTGTTCCGCTTAAAATTATGATTATCAACCATATAACTAACCTTAATAAAATTAAGTCATAAAAAAACCGCTTAGTAAAACTAAGCGGTTTATAAATATTTGTTAAAAAATTAAAGCTTTCTTTTTACTTCAACTTGTTCGTAAGCTTCAACTATATCGCCTTCTTGAATATCATTGTATCCTTTGATGTTCAGTCCGCATTCGTAGCCTCTGTTAACTTCTTTAACATCGTCTTTGAAACGTTTCAATGATTCCAATTCGCCAGTGTAAACTACCACGCCTTCGCGGATAATTCTGATTTTACTGTTTCTATGGATTGTACCATCTAACACCATACAACCTGCAATTGTACCAACTTTAGTAATCTTGAAAGTCTCTCTGATTTCTACGTTAGCAACAATTTTCTCTTCAAATTCTGGAGCTAACATACCTTCCATCGCCGCTTTAATCTCGTCGATAGCTTTGTATATAATAGAATATAGCCTAACGTCAATTTCTTCTGCTTCGGCTAATTTACGAGCACCTGCTGATGGACGAACTTGGAAACCGATAATAATTGCATCTGAAGCAGTTGCCAACAACACATCTGATTCAGAGATTGGGCCAACTGCTTTGTGTACGATTTTAACCGAAATCTGTTCGGTCGATAGTTTTTGCAATGAATCTGATAATGCTTCAACAGAACCATCGACATCACCTTTGATGATGATGTTCAATTCTTTAAAGTTACCAATTGCCAAACGACGACCAATTTCATCCAGTGTGATATGTTTCTGCGTACGTAAACCTTGTTCGCGTTGCAACTGTAAACGCTTATTGGCAATGTCACGAGCTTCTGGCTCGCTTTCTACTCCATTAAAACGATCACCCGCTTGTGGTGCACCTGCAAAACCTAAAACCTGCACTGGTTGTGCTGGACCGACTTGATCAACACGGGCGCCTCTTTCGTTGTAAAGTGCTTTTACTCTACCACTGTAAGAACCCGCTAAAATTGGGTCACCAACTTTAAGTGTTCCGGCTTCAACTAAAACAGTAGCGACATAACCTCTACCTTTATCTAATTGGGCTTCAATTACGGTACCTACCGCTCTTTTATTTGGATTTGCTTTTAGCTCTAATAACTCAGCCTCAAGCAATACTTTTTCTAACAATTTATCAATGTTCATTCCTGATTTTGCAGAAATTTCTTGGGTTTGGTATTTACCACCCCATTCT
>JBBSTQ010000483.1:0-2787 GCA_038235745.1 Sphingobacteriales bacterium | reverse complement strand
TCGTTCTGCAGAGCGGTAATTTTGGTTCATTCCATACCGCTTATCTACTGCATTTTTAGCTTCAAAATAAGTGTAAATATCTGCCTTTCGCCAAGCGTAAATGGATTGTTTTGGGTCGCCTATGTAAAACAGAATGGTGTTTTCACTGAAAGCTTTCCTGAAGATTTCGTATTGCAAACGGTCAGTATCTTGAAACTCATCTATAAAAACAGCTTTATATTTGTTTTGCATGCACTCGACCAGTTTTTCGCTCGAGCCACGCAACAATGCATGATGCAATTTTGAAATTAAATCATCAAAACTGATTTGGTTGTAACGATTTTTGAAATAAGTGATGCCCTCAGAAATTTGTTGGATGCCGTTGCAGTTAATTTTTTTGATGAGATGGTTTACAATTTCTTGTAGTTCAGCTTGCAGTTCATCGATAGCATCAAGTCGTTCTAAAATAATTGGAAGCGTTTTCTGTACGTTAACAGTACCTCGCTTGGCGATAACAAAATCTACGAATTGTTCAGCATCATTTATTAAAGGGAGTAGGTTTTTATTTGAATAGCTGTTTCCTTCACAGAGTGAAATGACTTCAGCCTTATTGTGCTCTAAGTAATCAAAAAGTTCTTCATTTTTGGCATCCACTGCAATCTGTTTTTCTTCGATTTTAGCGGCTAACCCTAAATAGTCATCGTCACACATGGTGTAATTGGCAGTTTCATCATACAAAAAATACCGATTTCCAGATAAGTGATTGCTGACCATTTTTTTGATCTTATCTTTGTTGAAACCATAATCAACAATGATTCTCAATACTTCTGTGGGGATGGTAGTAATAAACTTTCGCCAAAATTTATTGGTTTCATCTTCCAAAATGGCAGAACCATCCTGCATCAACTCCATCCCAAAAAGCTGGTCGGTTTCAAAAGCAAATTCGTTGAGCGTTTGCTGGCAAAAGCTGTGGATGGTAAGCACCGATGTTTCATCCAAAAACAAAACGGCTTCTTTCAGCAGTTTCTCTATTTCTCCTGGATTTTTATCGCTTACATTTTTAACCAGATTAGTAATGGTGCTGTCTTTTATGGTTTGGCCCTGCGCAACTTTGTAAGCAGAGCGGACAAATAATCGAATTCGTTCTTCCAATTCGGCAACGGCTGCTTTGGTAAAAGTTACCATCAAAATTTCTTTGATAGCGATGTTCTTTTCTAATAACAAACGCAAAACCAAAATAGCAATGGAATAGGTTTTTCCTGTACCCGCACTGGCCTCAATTAAATTGCTGCCCTGTAATTCGACTGTGCTGGCATTAAAATTTTCAAATTCTTTTGTCATGGTGTTAATGATTGAAGGCATTTTATTAATGATTGAATTTTAAATGAGAGAATGATTGAATGTTTTGCAAGTGGTTAACAATAGAATACTGCTTTTTTAGCTTTGCGCCCAATCTTTACTCTTGCAATCTTTGTTCCTTACTCTTTTCCCTTGAATCATCCATCCCGCTCAGTCTTTGCTCTTTTCATTTTTGCTCTTTAATCTTTTCTTACTTGAAATAACTAGGAAAAAGCTCCGCTAAAGGACTCAAAATTTTCGCATAATTTTCTTTAAAACCTAGAAATACCTCGTTTTCATCTTGCTCAAAATCAGCTAAATGGTTGTTGAAATAGCCGTCATTATATTTGTGCATGATATAAGCATCATTGGATGGAAATCTGTAATTATCTAACTTGTCATCTACCGCTTTTTTAAACTTGGCAAAAGTAAGATCGTCCACATCTTTTGGGGTAATTTTAAAATCAGGATAAAACGGAAGTATTGCGGTGTGCCCGGCAATGTATAAATCGGACAAATCAATCAGTTTGTTTGTTGCCGTTGTTTCATCAATTGCAATCGCTTCATAAATCTCTTCTGCTTGAGCGCTGATAAAGAATAGTTTTAAATTTAACCCAGATGCCTGCGCAAACAGATACTTCAAATAAGCATCTAACAAATACTTAGTTTCAGATTTCGACCAAGAAACGACCACCAATTTATTGCCGTAAACGCCACCAATTTTTCCGGTAAAATGCAGGCTAGCTTCTTTAATGTTTAAGTCAATCCCAATGGTTTCTTCTTTAAAATCGCCAATGCAATCGTTAAATATATTTCTGATGGTAGCAACTTGCTCTTCCGTGTTCTCAAAAACAACATTCGCCATGTTTTTCAAAGGCAAAGCACCAGTCTTCAACATTTTTCGCTTTAACTGGTTTTGTTCTATTTCATCGGTTACCAGCAATCTTTGCTTTAGATGCCAGCCTTGCAAAGTATCTATCCCAAACAATTCTGTATCCGCCAAAAGCAAATCGTCTTCATTGTAATAAATTGCTAAAACACGGTTGAAATAAGCCTTAAAAGGGTTTTTAAAAAAGTTAATGAATTGGTTAATACCGATGTTGGAAAAATCTAAGGGGTGCGAATCCTGCGTCTTTAAAAACTCAAATTTGACGTGTTCGGTAATCTCCAAGTAATTGGGCTGACCTTCTTTATGGTTTTTAGGACTAAAATTATGCAATGGATGTTTTTGAATAAGCGTTTTACCAAGCTCGTCGCTGTCCGTGTATTTTGCCTGTAGATAATCAATCAATTCATCAACCAAAGCAGAAGGCGGAATGGTAGAATTATCCTTTGCACTTTGTCCTATATAGCTGATGTACAGATAGTCTTGTGCAGAAAGTAAGGTTTCCAAAAAAAGATGTTTATCGTTTTCTTTTACGTTTCTATCGCCTTTGCGTGGACTTTTTGTCATCAAATTAAAGTTGACCT
>JBBSTQ010000482.1:0-2795 GCA_038235745.1 Sphingobacteriales bacterium | reverse complement strand
AAACCAATCAAAACCCCCAAACATTTCTAGCCTCAACCTGTTTTTTACTACAAGCAAAGAAAAGCTTATTGTTTCTCGGTATCTTTTTTGATTAACAGCAGAGACAGGTACAACACATCTAACTGTAAAAAACATTATGGATTTAAAAATCAAAAATAAAACAGCAGTAATTACAGGCGGGGATTCTGGAATTGGATTGGCTACAGCAAAAATATTGGCTCAAGATGGGGCAAATATTGTGTTGAGTGATATGGACAAAGACGATTTGGCAAAAGCTGAAAAAGAAGTTCGTGAACTGTTGACGGAAGGCCAATCTGTGATTTCAATAGTGGCAGATATCACAAAGAATGACGAAGTATTAAACCTTGTAAAAGAGGTAGAAGCGAAATTTGGAAACATTGATATTTTGGCTCACTGTGCTGGAATAAGAGGTGCTGCCGGCGATTTTTTGACGCTAACTGATGAAGATTGGCAAAAGTCAATAGATGTAGATTTAATGGGAGCGGTAAGGGTTTGCCGAGCTTTTTTGCCTAAAATGTTAGAAAACAAATGGGGACGTATCGTATTGATTGCCTCAGAGAATGCTTTTCAACCGTATATTGAAGAAAGTCCTTATAACGCTTGTAAAGCGGGAATTATTAATCTTGGGAAGTGTTTGTCTAAAGCTTATTCTCCAAAAGGAGTGCTGATTAATTGTGTTTCTCCAGCTTTTATTTCAACGCCAATGACAGATGCCATGATGGAAGAAATTGCCGAAGACCGAAGCATTTCAGAAGAAGAAGCAGTTCAGGAGTTTCTTAAAAGCGACAGACCTAATATTGTTGTAAAACGTCGCGGAAAGCCAGAAGAAGTAGCTAGTGTGATTGCTTTTTTATGTTCTGAAAACGCAAGTTACGTAACTGGTAGTAATTACAGAGTTGATGGAGGTGCGGTTGATTCGGCTTTTGGATAAAGCAATCCATCTTGTTTAAGTGGGTATTGATGCAAATAACAAATGTGATATGGAAATAGTGGCGGGTAAAAAATCGCTTAAAAAAAAGACTTTAGTCTTTTTGCATTATTTTGGAGGCGCAGCAGACAGTTGGAAATGGGTAATTGACCTCCTTAAAAGCGATTACGATTGCATTGCGCTCAATTTACCAGGATTTGGCGGTGCTGAACCACTGAAGTTTCCGTCTATTGCTCATTTTGCAGAGTTCATTATTGAGGAACTTAAATGCCGGAATATTAAGGAATGTAGTTTAGTTGGGCATTCAATGAGCGGGAAAATTGCGCTGTTGTTGGCTAGTAAAATAGGTGCGGAATTAGTCTCAAAAGTTGTTCTGGTGGCTCCTTCTCCACCAACGATAGAACCGCTGGATAAGAAGGGAAAGGAAAAAATGTTAAACCATCCTAACAAGAAAGAAGTTGAGGAAGCAGTGGAAGGAGCTGTTGGGACAAAACTGAGTCCGGAACGATTTGATTTGGCGCTAGAAACTCAGCTCATGGTAGATGAAAAAACTTGGCGATGGTGGATATTGGAAGGAATGAACAATTCCATTATAAACGAAATAACAAACTTGAAAATCCCTATTTCGCTGATATACTCTGAAGATGATCCTATCATTAAACAAGACACTGTGGAGCAAAGTGTAATTCAGCTACTCAGTTTATCCTCAATAAAATCTACAAACAGTGTTGGGCATTTGATCCCATTGGAAGCTCCCGAATGGTTAGCGGAACAAATTAGGTCTATTGTTGATCCTAGTTAAAAGGTAAAAAATAGTCCGTTTTTTAAAACCAAGTTCCAATCCCTAGTCCAACACCTTTAACATTGGGCTTTTCTCCAGAAACATTTAAACCAGCAAGTTCTTGATAATTGTAAACAGCTTGTAGAAAGTACTTTGCGCCTTTTTTTGTGGTTAATAAAACACCCGGAGTAACTTGATAATTGAATCCTTTGTTGTAAGCACCGAAAATTTTAGGTGCATAACCTGCTGCTGCTTTAATAAAATAATTTAGCTCTTTTGTACTAATTGGTTTTGCTAATATATGTGCGTTGCCACTAAAGTTTAAAGTTTGAAAATTTGAACCACCATTACCTGTAGCGTTGAACGATGTGTTTTCTACTCCTATCCCTAACCCAGTGATTGCGTTTGCAACTCCAATTACCAATTTTATGTGTAAAGAATTTATTTTTTGATTGTTAAAAGAACTGTTGATTCCGAAAACATAGCTAGCCTCTGGACGAGAAAAAGTCCTGAATTTATTACTTGCAGAGCTTGGTTGTTGAGCAAAAGTAGTGACCAAACCAAAACACAAAAAAACAAGAGTACTTAAAACACGTTTCATATAAAATAGAATAGAAAATCAAAGATAAGTAAAACCGCTAACCCAAAGCCTTAAAACGGCAGATTCTGTTCAAAAATCGGGTTTTTTACATTATGTTTGCAAACCAAATTTGAAGCTACTTTTTGTTACATGACGCTGAAGTTAGATCACATTAAAACACCTATAGCTAAAGAACTTGACGCTTTTGAAGAAAAGTTTAAGGTCTCTATGCAAAGCAGTGTGCCTTTGTTAGATCGTATTACGCACTATATCGTAAAACGAAAAGGTAAACAAATGCGACCGATGTTTGTGTTTTTTTCTGCTGGTTTATGTGGTGGAATTACAGAATCCACTTATCGCGGAGCGGCTCTTGTGGAACTTTTGCACACGGCAACTTTAGTGCATGATGACGTGGTGGATAATTCATTTGAGCGTCGTGGTTTTTTCTCTGTAAATGCGCTTTGGAAGAATAAGATAGCGGTTTT
>JBBSTQ010000481.1:0-2800 GCA_038235745.1 Sphingobacteriales bacterium | reverse complement strand
GATAAAACAAAAATAAGAATAAGAAGGGTAGCAGAGATGCCCATGCCAATAGATGTACAACTAACATTTAAAGACGGAAGCAAAGAATTGCATTATATTCCATTAAACCTGATGCTGGGTCAAAAGCCGCCGGAAGATAACCCAGTACCGAGAACAGTTCACGAAGAATGGAGATGGACCCATCCAACCTATGTCTTCGAAACCACCAGAAAACTATCAGATATAAAACAGGTAGAAATAGACCCTACGAAACGGCTGGCAGATATAGATAAACGAAACAATGTTTTAAAAATAAACTGGTAATCGAAGAGGCTCTGAAAAGAGCCTTTTTCGTTGCCTGTAGCCACCCTTCAAACCATTATCTGGTGACCCGTTTATTTTACAGTAATGTTTCGGTTGAATAAAGGAGTACTCAAAAGAAAACTTGCAGAAGATACCACTAATTTTCAAAAGCTTGGGTAGTGAATTGCAGCCTTTCAAGACGATTTTGAAGCCCTTCTAAACGATTTTGAAGCCCTTCTCGACGTCTGAGTCGGTCATGTTGTTAACTGAGATGGTTATACAAACGTCCGAGACGGTTACCTTAAGAGCAGAGATGGTTATCTTAAGAGTTTAGAAGGCCTTCTAAACTCTCGGGAAAGCCATCAACACTCTTCTGAAACCCAATCAAAATGCTTTTAGAGGTTATCAAAATGATTTTGTTGGCCCCCCTTGCTAGTTTAAGTGTTCCGGTAGGGCACTTAAATTAAAAATGGGTGTAGGACTGCGTCCGGTAAAAATTATGCTTCTTGCAAAACAAGATCGCTACAGGTTATCGTTTGCGATTTTCTATTTTATTGTACCAATGAGAAAGGTAAAATAGTGTTGGAAACGGTTTAAACTTTACCCGGCACAGTCCTGATTTTTCTTTTCTATTTAAGTGCCTTGTAGAACACTTAAACGAGCTGGGATTGGGCTAAATATTTGGAACAAAATATTCAAATCCTTTTGACTGTTTACATTCTTAAATATCCTGTTGCAATTCAATACACATCTATGCAAGACAAATTCGGTATAAATGGACCAATGGGTACATTTTTAGATGTTTTTCAATCGGAGCAAATCAAAGTGGTTTTAAATGCCGACGAATTAAAAATTCTTCAAGAAATTAGTGATAACGATGGGGAGGCAAAATCACTTGCCGATTGGGTTAATTCTCATCCGGATATTTCTGAAGATGAGTATAAGGAACAAGTTGAAAACTTTGACGAATTTATGAAAGTACATAATATTGAGACTGGAAAAACAAATGCAGACAATCAACAAAATTGATATTGCAAATAATAGAGTATGCTGCTAACAAAAGTATTTGCAAAAGCTGGGCGGACGGAAGGTCAATCGGCTGTAAGTCGCTACTGTACTGCATCCGGCCTTGACGGAATTCTGTTGGTCGGTTGATTGTTAACTTGTACTTTTATTTCTTTATTGGGCTGCAGTTCCAGGCTTGACAAGCAATGAATTCCCAGCCTTCGCAGATACTCGGACGTAGGCTGATATTGTGAGTTAATTTATAAACCTATAAAATTGAGAATACTTCTAGCTTTTCTATCGTCGCTATGCCTTTTTGTAAGTTGTAAAAACAATCCGGAAGTAGCAGAGGAAAATAATAGTGATTTAACAAGAGAAACACCGTTATTAAATTACGTAGTAACTAATTCATACCCTCATGATACTTCTTTATTTACAGAAGGGTTTTTAGTACATGATGGACAACTTTTTGAAAGTACAGGCTCTCCAGAAGATTTAGTAAACACAAAATCGCTAATTGGCATAGTTGATTTAAAAACGGGTAAAATCAATAAAAAAATTGAGATTGACAGAACTAAATATTTCGGAGAAGGAATTGTTTTCTTTAAAGACAAACTGTATCAGTTAACGTATAAAAACCGCATTCTGCCGACTTGACCTTTCAAAAATAATGGAATAAATCAGTTGTACATTTGGACAACTTTCGTAACTTTGGGACTTGAAAGCAAATCATAAAATACGGACAATCATTTTTTACAAAGACTACTTTGCTGACTTCTTTGTGAAACAAAGACAAAAGGTAAAAGACAAAATAGTTTGGACTTTTGACTTGATTGAACTCATCGACAAAGTTCCTGAAACTTATCTTAAGCATTTGGACGGAACAGATAAACTTTTTGAAATTAGAGTTCAAAGCGGAAACGACATTTTTAGGATATTTTGCTTTTTTGATGAACGAAGTTTAGTTGTTCTTGCGAACGGCTTTCAAAAGAAAACTCAAAAGACACCGAAACACGAAATTGAAAAGGCTTTAAAAATTAAAACAGAATATTATGAAAACAAATAAAAACATTAAAACACTCTCCGAATTTAAAGACGAACATTATGGCAAAATTGGTTCTGCTAAACGTGACAAATTAGACAAAGGATTTGAGGCATTTAAGCTTGGTGCTTTAATCCAAGAAGCAAGACTTGAACAAGGCTTGACACAGGAACAACTTGCAGACAAATGTGGAACTAACAAGGCATATATTTCAAGAGTTGAAAACAACATCAAAGACGTTCGTATTTCGACTTTACAAAAAATTGTTGAACTTGGCTTTGGTGGACAATTACAATTATCAATCAAGCTTTAGGACAATGAAACGGCGTGCAATCGAGTAGACGGCCTCACCGCTTGTAAGCGATGAGGTGCGCCTCTCACACCACCGTACGTACGGATCTCGTATACGGCGGTTCGTTAAGTATAAATGCAACCGCTCTTTACACCAGTTGCATCCTGCTTCGCTTAATG
>JBBSTQ010000480.1:0-2801 GCA_038235745.1 Sphingobacteriales bacterium | reverse complement strand
CGGTTTCGCTCAATAGCATATCCATTTTTAAATGTGCCATGGCGTAACTGGCCATCAGCAATTCAAATCCGTTTAACCGAGGTATTAAATGTTGGTTTACGTAATTGCTCCAAATGCCTTGTTGCCCTTTAAATTTTTGATGAATGTGTTTCACTACTTCCGCCAAAAAAGTTCCTGTTCCGGTTGCTGGATCTAAGATTTGAACGCGATGCACTTCCTGCTCTTGCTCTACTTCTTTCAGTTTGCTACGTTGATCGGACGTGGCTTTGGTGCTATGTTTGGTTTTAATTTTTATTTTGCTGGTATCTGCCAAACCCTGTGGCAGGTTAAATTCGGTTTTTAAAACATCATCAACCGCCCTTACAATAAAATTAACGACCGGTTGTGGCGTGTACCAAACACCACGAGCCTTGCGTAGCGCAGGATTATAAGCAGCTAAAAAGGTTTCGTAAAAATGTACAACCGGATCTTCCTGCTTGGTGCTTTTGCCAAAATTCTTCATAATATCGGCAACATCCGTAGCCAAAAAAATGCTGACCAACTCTTCCACAATCCAAACCAAACGTTCGTCCAAATCATAACCGGCAATATCCTGAAAAAGCTTCCGTAAAAACGGATTGGATTTTGGAATTAGCGTTGCTGCTTCTTGCCTGCTAAAGGTGGGCAAAGTTGGGTCGTTGTATCTGGCGGCAAACATTCCGTAAGCAATGGTCTGCGAATAAATATCGGCGAAAGCTTGGTTGTCAATATCATGTATCAGCATCTGCTTAAAAGAAAGCATCTGATTTTTTAGAGCGCTGCGTTTATCCGTTTCATCATCGGCATCTAAAGATTGCTCAATTACATTGGCCATCAGCTTTGCCTTCCCAGCCATCATTTCCGCAAGTTTTGTGGGCGATTTGATGCTTTGCGAAACCGTTTGCGCAAAGTTTTTAATTAAATTTTCAAACTCGTTGAATTGAGATGGAAGCGGAACAATTTCTCCGTTCTTAATTTCAGCAACGGAAACTTTAGTGATTAAAATGCCGTCCTTATAAAAGTGGAAGTCTAAATAATCGGTAAAAATGAGATTGTTTAAACCTTGCTTATACCGATCAAACTGCTCTTTTAGGGTTTTGCTGTATAAATCAATTCCAATATCCTTTGCCTCAATATAACCCACTGGGATATCTTTACGGGTAAGCACATAATCTGGCGCACCGCAAGCAACCCGAGATGGCTCGTTGGTAACCAAAATATTTGGCAAAAGCGCCATTAACAAGCTTTGTAGATCACCACGGTAAGTATGTTCACGGCTGATGCCGGTTTTGTATCTGCGGTTTAAGGTTTCGAGATAGGCTTGGATTGTCATAGACCCAATATTACAAAATTTATCGTTTAGGTAAATTGTTTATTTCGGTAAATGCAGTCAGTACTCCAAATAAGTTCCTTCAGAAAGAAGCCGAAGCGTGGACATAAGTACAAAGGCGCTGTGACTGCGTAGGAGTGCCTTTGGTAAAATCTGTTTCATTTTTTGCACAGTACTAATTCCCCGTATTCACTTAGAGTTTAGCGAAGCGCCTCTAAGGATTGAAGAATAGATAAGAGTCTCTGACTCGCTAACACCCAAACTTTCAAAAAAAGAAGATTTATATCGCAATAAAAAGAGGTTCTTGCGGCGTAAAAAAAGCCTCATTACGGATAATTCCTTCCGAGCAATGACTATCTAAAAACCAACTCTCAAAATAAATTTGCCATTCCAAATATCAAAACTACCTTTGTTAGTGAAAACTAACTAGTGTTAGTTTTCGTAGAATTAATATGAACAACTTTACAGACAGACAGATAGAAATCATGGAAGCGGTAACGCTTCGCATTGATCAACATGGCATCCAAAACCTGACGATAAAAAACTTAGCTGCGGACATCGGGTTATCTGAACCCGCTTTGTATCGTCACTTTGCTAGTAAAAATGAGATTTTGTTAGGTATGCTCAATTATTTTATCACGCTAATGAAAGTGAGAATTCAGAACATACCCACTCAGCCTAATGATACAGCGGGCGACATTTTAAAATCCCTTTTTGCTTCTCAGATGCAAGCCTTCGTGAAAAAGCCAGCTATCGTGAGTGTGATTTTTGCTGAAAGCATTTTCCACTTTGATGACGGCTTGAGTGCAAAAGTTGCTAAAATCATGAATTTAATGCAAGACTATGTTAAGGCCAACATTAAAAAAGGACAAGAGTTAGAACAATATAGTAAGATAATTAATGCCTCTACATTAACTACCATTATCATCGGTGGCGTCCGGCTAACAGTCCTTAAATGGAAACTTTCAGGTAATAAATCTGATTTGGTAAAAGATGGCAAGGCAGTTATAGAAGGTGTTTTAAAAATGGTTGAAATCAATAAATAAACGAAATATGAAAAAGGTAATGTTATTAATGATGAGCGTTGTTGCGTTATGGAGTTGCAACAACGAAGAAAAAAAATCAGATGCAAATCATGCAAAAACCGAAGAACATCATAATGTTGAACACTCGGAAACTATTCAGTTAAATCGAGGGGAAAAATGGGTGGTAAACAACGAAATGAAACCTTTTGTTTCGGAAGGAGAAAACTTGGTAAACAGCTATCTTAAAAATGAGCAAAATGATTACAAAGCGTTGGCAAGTCAACTTAAAACACAAAATAGTCAGTTACTCACGTTACGCAAAAATAATCTAAAAACAATGATTTGACCAGCTGAATTGTTAATAACTTTGCTAGTTGAGAAGAGGATAAAATTCAAGAGATAATAGATGGAGATTTTTGTAGATTTAT
>JBBSTQ010000479.1:0-2807 GCA_038235745.1 Sphingobacteriales bacterium | reverse complement strand
ATTCGCCGTTTTTATGGTCAATGATGTGTTTTTTTGTAAAGTCCCAAATGGAGAGAAATTGATTGAAAAAGCTTTCATCCTTTGTTAGCTGGTACGCATTTAAAAAACCAACCATTGCTTCGGCTTGCACCCACCAGTGTTTTTCTGTTATCTGATGATTTTTATCGACTTCCAACTCATAAATCATGGCTCCGGTTTCATCAATCCCTTCAGCAGAAGCAACAGCAATCTCCATTGCCAATTTCTCGAAGTGA
Organism: Sphingobacteriales bacterium; assembly: GCA_038235745.1. Classification (GTDB taxonomy): domain Bacteria; phylum Bacteroidota; class Bacteroidia; order Sphingobacteriales; family Sphingobacteriaceae; genus Pseudopedobacter. The sequence continues at coordinate 2,553 of JBBSTQ010000479.1, read as the reverse complement.
TGGATTAGTTTTTCGTCGCCAATTACTTCTGCAGCCTCCAGCATCAGCCATGAAGCTTCAATATCATGTCCGTATGAAACAATGTTGTAATTCGATTTCCACTTTTCATCGAAAAACAGCATCAAATGTTTGGTCTTATGATCTAGGATGTGTTGGTCAAAAATCTCTAAAAGATGTTTAGTTTTGGCTTTCAACTGAGCATTTGGCCAGTATCTGTATAAATTGGTATAAGCTTCCAGAATATGCAGATGCGTGTTCATGGTTTTTTTCTCGTTTGCGTCTTTATCACTCAAACGCAAATCTCCTATCTCTTGCCAATCGCGACTTAGTGCTTCTAAATAGCCACCGTTTTCTTCGTCAAAACTGTGTTTTTCAATATCGTAAAACAGAGCAATCGCTAAATCTAAAGCTTCTTGATTGTTGCTTGCTTTGTAATATTCGGCCAGGCCATACATCGCAAAGGAAAGGGCGTAAATTTGGTTTTTATTATCTAAAGGATTCCCCAATGCATCCACCGACCAATAAACACCGCCTAATTGTTTATCGATAAAATGATCTTTTAAATAATTGAAGCTTCTTTCTGCAAGTTTTAGGTAATCAACATCCTGATTGAAATTGTAGCCGGCAGCAAAAGACCACAAAATACGAGCGTTCAACACCGCTCCTTTCGGAGCGTTTTCAGTAACGTTGTTCTGATTATCCAATGCGCCTAAAAACCCACCATTTATTTCGTCAACGGTATATTTTGCCCAATAATCAAGAATTGATTTTAGCTCATTTTCAAACTCCGTAATTAGCTGTTTTTGCATTTTATCCTCAGATTATTTAAAGAGAAAGCCTAGAGATACTGTATAATAGTCTCCCTAAGCTCTCTGTTTTAGTGCTATTTTTTTTAATTAGTGTTCCTCGTTTAATACCGGCTGTCCGGTTTTGGTACGCTGCTCACCATTAACAACTTTCTTATTTTTGTCAATCAATTGATTTATCGCTTTTACAGAATGGGACGAACTTAAACCATCTTCTGGCGTGTTCATGCAATAGTCCACTAATTGCGCAATACTTGATTTTGCAACATGCATTCGCGTATCTGAAGATGCGTAATAAATAAAAACGTCACCATTATCATCTGCAATCCAGCCGTTTGCAAAGACCACGTTTGATACATCGCCAATGCGCTCTTCGCCTTCTGGAGCGATAAAGTAGCCACCAGGCTTGTGCGTAACTTTGGTTAAATCGTTCAAGTCCGTCATAAACATATAAAGCACATAACGCAGCCCTGCCGCCGTGTTTCTAACGCCATGGGCTAAATTCAACCAACCTTTATCGGTTTTAATTGGCGCTGGTCCTTGCCCGTTTTTAGCTTCGTAAACTGTATGGTATTCTTTGCTGTACAAAATATGCTCAACAGCTACATCCGCATTTTCCATTGATTTTGAAAGCCCGAAACCAATTCCACCACCTTTACCAGCTTCAATAAAACTATCTTGCGGACGGGTGTAAAATGCGTATTGACCATCAACAAACTCTGGGTGTAAAACCACATTTCTTTGTTGTGCAGAAGGCGTTTTTAAATCTCCCAAACGATCCCAAGTTTTCAAATCTTTGGTTCTAACGATACCGCATTGTGCAACCGCAGCGGACATATCTCCAGCTGGAGCATTTGGATCCTTCTTTTCTGTGCAAAAAAGCCCATAAATGTAACCGTCCTCGTGACGAGTTAAGCGCATATCATAAACATTTACGTCTGCACCGTCATTGCTATCAAAAACGATGGGCGAATCCCAAAACTGGAAACCATCAACACCATTATCGCTTTCGGCAACAGCAAAAAAAGATTTCCTGTCCGAGCCTTCTACACGCACCACCAAAACGTATTTATTGTTGTATTTAATAGCGCCCGCGTTAAACGCAGCATTAACGGCTATCCGTTCCATCAAAAAAGGATTGCTATGTTCGTCAAAATCAAAACGCCAATCTAAAGGAATATGTGCCGCGGTAATAACCGGATTTTTATATCGATCAAATATCCCGTTCCCTAATGCTTCCTTCTCATTTTCTTTATTGATGAGCGCTTGATGATTTTCCTGTAATTGTGCCATACGGCTTGTGAAATTTGATGTCATTATAGTATGATTTGAGCTTGTAAATTCTTATTCTTTAATTATATTCAATTGCTTTTTGTCGAGCAGATTATCTACGATACTTGTTTTACCGTTTAACTGAAAAACGGTAATGTTTTCAGATTTCCCTTTTTGCTACAACTTTGTTAGTTCCGGCGATATTTTGAAACGATTAACACTTCTATTCATATTTGTAAAATCATTCACTTATTTATTCCTCTAAATCTGTTCCCTCACTTTCGCGACGAACAGCCAACTCGCCACTTACCTTTACCATAAAAGAATCACTCAGTTGGTAAAAGAAAATAAAGCCAGCAGAAATTAATGCACCGGCTGCAGGGATAAAGCTTAACATCATTCTTATTCCGGTTTTTGCTTCTTCAGATTGTACTACGTTAGCCTCGAAACCGTATAAAGCCAATAACCAACCTGT
>JBBSTQ010000478.1:0-2837 GCA_038235745.1 Sphingobacteriales bacterium | reverse complement strand
GCGCTACGGGTCAATAATCTTAAAAAAACACTTAAATGTTTCCTTTTAGGGATAATTTTTTCAATCCCCATACTTGCGATGTGGATATCCGCTAAATGCGCACCCATATCAGCATTTCCTTCATTAGTGCAGACAACAAATTCGCCAGTCTCGGCAATAGCGAAATTAACACCTGTAAGTGCAGCTCTTCTGGTTAAAAAGGTATCTCTTAAACTTTGGCGGGCGGCTTCTGTTAATAATTGCGGGTCTGCGTTTCCTTTAGGTGTACCTAAAAACTTATGGAACAACTCTCCAATTTCTTCTTTCTTTTTGTGGATGCAAGGCAAAACAATATGACTTGGTGGTTCTTCTGCTAACTGCACAATGCGTTCGCCCAAATCAGAATCAATAACCTCAACTCCATTCTTTGCTAAAAAATCATTCAAATGGCACTCTTCAGTCAGCATGGACTTACTTTTTACCATCTGCGTGATCTTGTGCTTTTGCAACAACTTTAAAACAATACTGTTGTGTTCTTTATCATCCGCAGCCCAATGGATAACGATTCCGTTAGCCTTCGCTTTTTCTTCAAAATCTTGTAAATATTGATTTAGGTTTGAAAGCGTATGGTTTTTAATTTGCGAACCCGCTTCCCTTAAATCTTCCCAATCTGGTATTTGGTGGGTCGCTTTATCGCGTTTTTGGCGAATGAACCAAAGTGTTTCATCATGCCAATCTACTCGCTTTTCATCTTCGTTAAAAACCTTGGATCTTTCTGCGTGGTCTGCTACTTTCATTTACTTCCTCCGTTTAAAATTTCTGCAATGTGAATCACTTTTACAGTACTTTTATCTCTGTTCAACAGTCCTTCCATGTGCATTAAGCAAGACATATCCACACCGGTAATGTATTCTGCACCGTGTAAAACATGATCGGCAACCCTATCTGTTCCCATTTTTACTGAAACGGCTTCTTCGGCAACGCAAAACGTTCCTCCAAACCCACAGCACTCGTCAACCCTATCTAAATGAATTAATTCAATATCATCTACCATGTTCAATAAATGTACGGGTTTTGAAAAAGCGGGTGCCGTCAACTCGCTCATCTGCGCAAGCTTGAGTCCTCTTAATCCGTGACAACTTTGGTGGATTCCTACCTTATGCGGAAAGCTAGCCGTTAATTGATCAACTTTCAAAACATCAACTAAGAACGTGATAAGCTCGTAAGTTGTGGCTCTTATTTTAGCGACTTCTTCTGGGAAACGATCGTCATGCAGATGCTCTTGAATGTGCAGTACACAACTCCCCGATGGAGCAACAATATAGTCGAACCCTTTAAAATTATCTACAAAATTACGATCGCAGCCACCAGTCAAATGCTCAAAACCCGAATTGGACATTGGTTGCCCGCAACAAGTCTGATTTTTAGGATAGCTAACCTCGCAACCGTATTTTTCTAGCAACTCAAGTGTTGCAATGGCGGCGTTTGGATAAAACTGATCAACGTAACAAGGGATAAATAAGGCAACTTTCATTTTTTAGTTTTTTACTGGCGATACAAACAATTTTAGTGCGATCATATCTGTGGGCAATGGTCTCGTGTTCCAATGCTTGTGAATGGCAACTGCGGCTCCCATTGAGGTTGCCTGCGCCATTGACGCTGCATAAACCTCGATTTTTGGGAAAACCATTGCCAATAAATTCATAAATATTTGATTTTTAGAGAATCCTCCGTCAACAAATATTCTTTTTACCGTGGTGTTTTTAAGCACCAATTCTGTGGATTTGTATTGTTTAAATACGAGTGTGAAAATCAAATAATGGTAAGCTTCAATATCGTCTTTAAACTCTGATAAAGGCTTGTCTGCAAATAAAAGATCGCTTTCAACCAATGAATCAAAGTATTCATATAAACTCCCATCAGGCAGATATTGTTTGAGGATAGGGAGTGATAATTTTGTTGCTTTGTACTTACCAACCGTAGTTCCAAAATGCTCGGCTATTCTTTTTACTTCTTGCTCATGTTCAAAACCAGAAAAAACACGAGATGCTTTAATCGGTTTTGCCTGATAAGACAAGTAGCAAAGACAGTCTTGATCTAATTCTGCTTTTGTTAAAGGTTGATTGTTAAAAGGATTTAGACTGATGCACCAAGTACCTGTAGAAAGTAGAATAAATGGTTCCTTAAAACTTTCAATATATGGGATTAAGGCCGCTGAACTATCGTGTAAACCTACACCTGTTAAATAATTCTCGCTCGGGAAAGTAGATTGCATCACTTCATCACCTGGAAAAATTGGTGCTAACTTATCTGCCAAGCCTTCGCTGTAAACCCATTCGTGATAGTCTTGTTTAGCAAAATCCCAAAAGTTGGTATGGCAACCAATACTGGTGATATCGCTGTGCATTTTGCCCGTAATAATAGAGCTCATGTACTGCGGTAAATGCAGAGCGTACTTAATTTTCTCGTAAAGATCTGGTCGCTGGTGCTTAATGCGGTACAATTGCATTCCAGAGTTCAAACTGCCTAAAACCGGCGAAGCTGTACGTACCGCAACTTCTTCCTCGCCTCCGTAAGTGTCGTAGAATTGTTTTTTTAACTCTTCCGGATACTCTTTCAAATAGTTGTAAAGTGGTGCTAAAGGTTTTCCGTTCTCATCCACATAAACCAAACTGGCACCGTAGGTTGAAAAATTAATGGCCTTAATATCAAACTGTTTATTTCTTAAAACTTCATGCAAAGAGTCAAAAACCGAAAGCCTTAAACTTTCAAGATTTTCGCAAGTGTCGCCATCTTCATCTTTGGTTTCGATAAACCTTGCCGTTCGTTCAAAAACTATTTTATAATCTTCATCAAAT
>JBBSTQ010000477.1:0-2851 GCA_038235745.1 Sphingobacteriales bacterium | reverse complement strand
GTTGATTATTGAGGTGAATGAAAAATATGCGCCCGGCGTATTTATGGATATCCTCCTGGGAAAATATATAGAGCCCAAAATTGAAAAGCGAATTGTAATGTTTTTAGATTTAAAAGACTCTACTCCCATCGCTGAAAAATTGGGGCACCAGCAATATTTTAAATTTATAAGAGAATTCATCTACCAGATCTCTAACGCCATGATAGAACATGGTGGCAGCATCTATCAATACGTAGGTGATGAAGTAGTTGTGTCGTGGCTTTTTGAAAGAAAAAATACACGTAAATGCATGGATGCATTAATAGAAGCAAGAAAAAACCTTCAAAAGAAAGGCGAGCATTTCAGACGACTGTTTGGAATCATACCTGAATTCAGAGTGGGAATACATTTGGGTGACGTGACAGTTGGCGAAATAGGTGTAATAAAAAAAGATATTGCAATGAGCGGCGACACCATGAATACTACCGCTCGTATAAGAAGCGCTTGTAGCGAATTGAATCAAAAATACATTGTGTCAAAAGAGTTTAAAGAACATGTTGAGATGAAAGATTGGCAAACAGAAAGCCTCGGCATAGTTGAATTAAAAGGGAAAAACCATGGAGTGGAATTGTTTTCATTAAAAATCTAATCCCATAACAGAAGGCATAAAGATCGGCGCTCTAAGTAAAAGAAGCTACAGTTTTTTTAAATTTCTCACTTTTAAAAGCCGTAAACTGTTAATCTAACCAACTAACAAACTTTGCTGCAAATTAGGGATGCTTTTTAAATTGTGCAGAGAGTAGCACGGAAAACAGTTGCGTTTTTTAAGCAATTTTTTTCAACAAGAAAAAACGCAATAGGAAAGCATTATTAATCAAGTAGTTAAACTAAAACATAAACTCCTAATTAAGCGCTGAATATGCGTAAAATAGGAGAGTTGTATGCAATTAAATCACTAAACCGTAATGTCACTAGCAAACAAAATTAATATTTTGGTATTTTCCCTGATCTTGTTTTATACTAGAGGAGTCTCCCAAAATCAAGACAGCTTAATTTCTTTTAGACCGAATATTGATTGGGCTTTGTTTAAAGGCGTAGAGACTGATGATACTTCGTCTGCTGCTATTTCTACATCGCTAAAGTTAGAGGTTGCAAAAGTGAGCATCTGGACTGGAAAGGCTCGTTTCAAGGCATATGCTGTCATGAACCCAAAAAAGTCATGGGTTCGAATTAATCATGCTAGCGAAGTACTTCTTCAACATGAGCAGACGCATTTCGACATGACAGAGTTTTGTGCAAGAGGATTACAGCAGGAGTTAAATCAAATGAATTTAGGTTTGAACAAAAAAGCTTTAATTGAAGCGGTTGAAGCTAAATGGGAACAAAAATTGGAACAGCTACAAGAGCAGTATGACAACCAAACTCGACATGGGACTAATCTCATTATTCAAAAAGAATGGAGCAAAAGGTTTTCACATAGCTAAACAAAGGCTAGGCATTACTTTCTAAATTTAACCCACGGATTTTGTATCTAAATGAATAACACCAGGAACTGGCGCACAACAGTGCGTCACCTTTTTTGACTGCTTGCTGTTCGACAAAACTTCTTAATTTTGATACTATGCAAGCACAAGTAGACATAGGATTCGACCAGTTGGTTCAGATAGCCAAAAAACTGCCTGCACAACAATGGAGAAAGTTAAAAGCAGAGGTTGAAGCTCAACCAAATGTGGATACAGAAAGGGAAGAGTTTAAAAAACTTCTTTTAAATGGACCTACCTTCTCGAAAAAACAATTGAATACAATTGCCGAAACCAGAAAAGCAATCAATCAATGGCGGACAAGATAATTCTTACAGACACCTCTATTTTGATTGATTATTATCGTAAGACTGATAAGGATAATTCTGTTTTGATTTCTCTTTTTGACCAAGGATATGACTTTACCATTTCCGCCATAACATATTACGAAATTTACTCCGGTACTATAGCAAACCAACTTACATTTTGGAAGAGTCTCTTGCAAAGAACCAAAGTCTTAGCTCTTGATGAAATTGTTGCACAAGCGGCAGTTGACATAAATAATGAACTAAAACGCAAGCGTAAACAGATTGAAATTGCTGACCTTTTTATTGCTGCAACAGCCATAGCTAACAATTTGTCTTTTGCAACGCTGAACAGAAAGCACTTTGAGCGTATTGATAGTCTTGACCTTGTAGAATAAGGCGAACGCACAACAAAAGTATTTGCAATAACAGGGCGTGACGTTGTTAGCTTCGACTTCAGTTTGCTATTGTGCCGCATATCGGGCTGGACTTTTATCTATTTGGCTGTAAAACATATTTTGTACATTAGTTTTTGAATCGGCATTTGCTTCGGCGGACGGAACTCGGAAGACCCTTCATCGCAAATACCTAACCTTAGTGGCCGGAAGAAAACTTCATAATTGACCAGGAGAAATAATATCAACTACAAGAGCATAATTCAGAAAAGGTTAGTCAAAACAGAATGAAAAGAATCAATAATAAAACTGCTATATACCTTATTCTTACAATAATAGCATTTGCTCTTATGGGATTTGGTGCATACCTGATAGGTGTTGGCGGAGTTTTATATATAGCGTTTGGAGTGGTGTTTGGTATTATTGGTTATATAATTGGATTGACATTGTATCGGGATAATTGGGGTGGTTGGTTTTAATTATATTTTTTATAGCACAGTCTATTTCTAAACACGAAATAAAAGCAAGGACATTGCCTATATTTATTGAAGAGTAATTACACTGTCAAGTAGACAGTACTGCCACTAATCGAGTAGACGGCCTCACCGCTTGTAAGCGATGAGGTGCGCCTCTCACACCACCGTACGTACGG
>JBBSTQ010000476.1:0-2851 GCA_038235745.1 Sphingobacteriales bacterium | reverse complement strand
ACCAGCACCAAACCATGCATTTGGTAAGCGATTCCAATAGAGACAATATTTTTAGGATCGTATTTTCCGCTGGCATTACATTTTAAAATGGCATGTTGCACATTGCTCCACCACATTTCTGGCGATTGCTCTGCCCAACCGTTTTTTACGGCGATAATTTCCGTTTCCTTTTCAGGATAACTTGCACTTGCCACGTTTTTGCCGGTATCAGCATCTACGACAGAAACTTTGATGGACGATGTACCGACATCGATACCTAGTAATAACATTATGATTTTAGGTTTTAAATAAGCTATTGGAAGTTCAAAAATAATTTAAACTTTTTACAAAAGCAATCGATTGCTTAAAAAACTTTTTACAATATTGCGTTGACCAATGGAAAAACAGAAACGAACTACGATTTACGACATTGCTAAGAAGCTGAATCTTAATGCTTCATCTGTTTCTAGGGCACTAAGCGGGAACAGTAATGTGAGTGAAACCACTAAAGCTTTGATCGTAAAAACTGCCAAAGAATTAAATTATAGGCAAAATAGTATGGCTTCCAATCTCCGTAAAGGAGAAAACCAAACCATTGGTGTTGTAGTGCCTCGTATCAACCAAAACTATTTTTCTAACGTGATTGCTGGTATTGAGGAAGTTACTTACCAAAAAGGCTACAGCTTAATCATTTGCCAATCTAATGAATCCTATGAACGTGAGGTAAAGTGTATTGATACGCTAATCAACCAGCATGTTAGCTGTATATTTTTATCCATCAGTGCAGATTTTGAAGACAATAAGCACCTTAAGTCTATTGCAGAACATGGCATAAAGCTGATTCAGTTTGACAGGGTGGACGATAGTTTGGATACTTACAAAGTTTTAACAGGTAATGAAGAAGCGGCTTTTGAGGCAGTGTCGCACTTAATTGAACAGGGCTACAAACGAATTGCTTTACTTGAAGGTCCACAAAATTTAAACATTTTTCAGCAACGGAAAGCAGGTTATTTAGCTGCTTTAAAGAAACGCGGTTTTCCGATTATTGAGGAATTAATTAGAGAAAATGCTTGGACCAGAGAGCTTGGAGCGAAGGCAACCGAAGATCTTTTAGCATTACCCGAACCGCCAGATGCAATATTTGCATCCACATCTGATTTTGCTGCATTGGGCGTGTTGGATATTGCGCAAAGAGAGGGTATAAAAGTGCCACAACAATTAGGGATTTGTGGTTTTTCAAACGAGGCGTTTAGCGAAATTACCCAACCATCGCTTACCACTATTGATCAGTTTAGCAAAGAAATAGGGAAAAATGTTGCCAATCTTTACTTCCAAAAAATGAAGAAAGGCGTAATTGCCGACCCAGTCAAAATCGTAAATATCAAACCGAAATTAGTTATCCGTAACTCCACACTCAAGAACGGGTAGCCAAAATTAATCCGCACAGACTTTCTTTTTTAAGAAAATATTCTAGCTTAAAAATTGTGACGAAGAGCACATTTGAATTAAGCAAGAAAGCAAGTATTTTTTTAGTTATCCACAATATAAACTACTCAAAATAAACTGGATACAACTTCTAGCTCAACTTGGGGCAAGTTTCAAATTTGAGCTGTGGAAAACCAAAATTCGTTTACATGCCTGAGAAATATAAATTTGATAAAAACCCCCAAAAGTTTTTTAATTCAATAGTCTCACAAAAAAAACCAAAACAGTAATGGCAAAAGCTTCGACAAAAAAAACTGCAAAAGGGCTCAAATTTGAGCGTCACTTTAGTAAGGAAGGAAAAAGTGTTTATGATCTTTTTGATTATGACCGTCGATCTTCTGTCATCAGAAACCCTTCGGGAGATGCTGTTTTTGAAATGAATGATGTAGAAGTTCCGCACAGCTGGTCACAAGTTGCTACTGATATTTTAGCGCAAAAGTATTTTAGAAAAGCTGGAGTTCCGCAAGCAGACGGTTCAACAGGTTCTGAAAACAGCATTAAGCAGGTTGCACACCGCTTGGCTAATTGCTGGAAACTTTGGGGAGAGCGTTACAGTTATTTTGCCACGACCAAAGATGCTGAGATTTTTTACGACGAATTAGTTTACACGATTGTTGGTCAGTTGGCAGCGCCAAACTCTCCACAGTGGTTCAATACAGGTTTACATTCTTCTTACGGAATTACTGGTGGTCCACAAGGTCACTATTATGTAGACCCAATTACAGAGAATTTAGAAAAATCAACTTCAGCTTATGAGCGTCCACAGCCACACGCTTGCTTTATTTTATCTGTTGCGGATGATTTAGTGAACGAAGGTGGAATTATGGATCTTTGGGTTCGCGAAGCTCGTATTTTCAAATACGGTTCTGGCGTTGGCACAAACTTTTCTCGCATCCGTGGCGAAAGCGAAAAATTAAGCGGTGGAGGTTATTCTTCTGGGCTAATGTCGTTCTTGAAAATTGGCGATAGAGCAGCTGGAGCGATAAAATCTGGTGGAACTACAAGAAGAGCAGCCAAAATGGTTTGTTTGGATTTAGACCACCCAGAAATTGAAAGTTTTGTAAACTGGAAAGTTGAAGAAGAGAAAAAAGTTGCTGCCCTAATTGCAGCAGGTTACGCTTCTGATTATGAAGGTGAAGCTTACCGTACTGTTTCTGGACAAAACTCTAACAACTCTGTTCGTATTCCAAACACTTTTTTCAATGCAATGAAAGAAGGAAAAGGCTGGGATTTAACGGCTCGTTCAGACGGCAGAAGAATGAAAACAATTGATTCAAATAAACTTTGGGACGATATTGCGTTTGCTGCTTGGGCTTGTGCAGATCCTGGTGTTCAGTTTGACACCACGATTAACGAATGGCATACTTGCCCAGAAGGTGGAAGAATT
>JBBSTQ010000475.1:0-2863 GCA_038235745.1 Sphingobacteriales bacterium | reverse complement strand
TATTTTAAGGATAAAACAGAGCGTGAATATTCTAGAGCTTTAAGAAATGCAAGACAAGATGGGCAGCGGTATTTTCTGATCAAAAGAAATGTTTCTTACCAGGATTTGAAGGCGCTTAAAAAGTTTCCGATTTTTAACATGGGCCGTTACAAAGGCGGGATGATTGCCGTTCAGGAAAATAAAAGAATTTTGCCGTTCAGAGATTTAGCCTACAGAACTATCGGTTATTATAACATGAACACGAGCACAGCAGTGGGTTTGGAAGGTGCATACGGAGACTATATTAACGGAGAAACGGGTAAAAGGCTGGTTCAGCGAATTGCTGGCGGCGTTTGGATGCCTGTAAATGAAGATGCAGAGATTGCCCCAAAAGCTGGTGCGGATATCATTTCGACCATTGATGTGAATATGCAGGATTTAGCACAAAACGCTTTAAAAAAACAGTTGATTACCTCCGCTGCAGATTTTGGTTGTGTGTTGGTAATGGAAGTGAAAACCGGGGAAATTAAGGCTATCGCAAACTTCACAAAAACAGCAGAAAATACTTATAAAGAAACTTACAATTACGCCATTGCTCAAAGTGCAGAACCTGGTTCTACTTTTAAACTAGCATCTTATTTAGTAGCCATTGAGGATGGTAAGTTTGGGCCAAATGATATTGTTGATACGGAAGGTGGGACTTATAAGGTGTATCGTCACACTATTAGAGATCACGAAAACGAAGGCGTAATTCCAATGAAAGTTGCTTTTGAAAGATCATCAAATGTGGCCATTGTGAAGCAGATTTATAAAGCTTACAAGGATAACCCAAGTCAGTTTACCGATAAATTACACGCATTGCACCTAAATGATAAGTTGGGTTTACAGATTTCTGGGGAAGGTTCTCCTTTAATTAAAACGCCAAAAAGTAAATCTTGGAGTGGGTTAACCTTGCCACAAATGGCTTACGGTTACGAACTCAAAATGAGTCCAATTCAAATTTTAACGCTTTATAACGCAGTAGCAAACAACGGAAAAATGATTGCGCCTTTGTTCGTCCACGAAATTAGACGATTGGGAAATACGGTTGAGTTATTTAAGGCTCGTACCGTAAAAGACAAAATCTGTTCGGATAAAACGCTTTCAATATTGAAAGACATGCTTGAAGGTGTTGTGCTTGAAGGAACTGCAAGTACGATTCAAAATCCGTTATATAAAATTGCTGGTAAAACCGGTACGGCACAAGTTGCGGATGGCGCAAACGGCTATAAAGGTAAAAGACAGTATCAAGCTTCTTTCTGTGGATATTTCCCAGCTGATAACCCAAAATATTCGATGATTGTGGTGGTGCAAAACCCAACGAAAGGCTCTTATTATGCAGCTTCGGTAGCTGGACCGGTGTTCAGAGAGATTGCTGATGTGGTTTTCGGGAGCGACTTAGAAATGACCACACAAACAAAAGCGCCGCAATTGGTTGGCAACACAAAAATGCCAGAAGTTAAAGGTCGCTACAAAAAGTCAACGCAAAATGTTTACAAAGCCTTTGGAGTAAAAGCGCTTTTTGCTTCCAACAATCAGGAAGAACTGGGGATTGATACCAATAGTGGCATCGCTTACAAAGAAATTAAAATGAACAAGGGCTTAGTGCCTAATGTAGCCGGAATGGGTTTAAAAGACGCTTTGTTTGTACTTGGTAATTCTGGTTTATCGCCAGTGGTAAAAGGCAATGGCGAAGTGGTTTCACAATCGTTGGCTGCAGGTACGCCTATTTATAAAGGAACAAGAATATTAATCGAATTACAATAAAAGGTTTGGCAATTTTAAAAGACATATTGTACGGAGTTGCGTTGGAGCAAGTGGTAGGTTCTACAGATGTAGAAGTTAATGCTGTGCAGTTTGATTCCAGAAAAATTGTTGCTGATACTTTGTTCGTTGCCATTAAGGGAACTGTTTCCGACGGACATCAGTTCATCGCAAAAGCGATTGCCCAGGGAGCTAAAGTAATTGTTTGCGAAGATTTACCAGCTCAGTTTATTGAGAATGTGACCTACGTAAATGTTACTAATGCAGGTGAAGCACTAGGCTTAATTGCGGCGAACTTTTACAATCATCCATCAAAAAAACTAAAATTAGTTGGTGTAACGGGTACAAACGGCAAAACTACAGTTGCTACCATTTTATATAAATTATTTAGGGAGTTAGGTTATAAAGTTGGGCTGATTTCTACTGTAGAAAATCAGATCAATGACCAAGTAATTCCGTCAACGCACACCACTCCAGATCCAATTGCACTCAATATTTTGCTGAACGATATGTTAGCGAACGGTTGCGATTATTGCTTTATGGAAGTGAGTTCTCATGCAGTAGCGCAACACCGCATTGAAGGTTTAACTTTTGCAGGAGGCATTTTTACAAACATCAGCCACGATCACTTAGATTTTCATAAAACGTTCGACAATTATATCAAAGCGAAAAAAGCTTTTTTTGACAAATTACCTCGTGGGTCTTTTGCATTGACCAATACCGATGACAAAAACGGAATGGTGATGTTGCAGAACACTTCCGCCACCAAAAAAACTTATGGTTTAAAGTCGTTGACCGATTTTAAAGCGAAGATCATTGAAAATCAGTTTTCTGGGTTGCACCTAGACATTGACAATCAAGAAGTATATTTTAAATTGGTTGGGAGCTTTAACGCGTCCAATTTGTTAGCGGTTTATGGCACAGCGTTATTGCTATATCAAGATAAAGTGAATGTATTGACCATTTTAAGTCGTTTAAGCGGTGCTGAAGGTCGGTTTGATTACGTTATTTCTCCTAATAAAGTGATTGGCATTGTAGATTATGCGCATACGCCCGATGCTTTGGAAAATGTGTTAAGTAC
>JBBSTQ010000474.1:0-2866 GCA_038235745.1 Sphingobacteriales bacterium | reverse complement strand
GAATAAATCACTATTTTTAGAGTAAAATCTGAAAGAGACCAATGGAGTTTGAAGCAAAACTAATTAGACACCGTAACAAAAGTAGAATAGCTGTTTGGTACGATAATAAACCGGAGCTGATCGCAAGGTTTAGGAAATTGGATAATGCCAGGTGGAGCGCCACGTTGCAGGTTTGGCATATCCCAGATAATCCTGTAAAACAAGACAAGTTTGGTTTAGGAGCAGATAAGGGAAAGGGTGTGCCTTATTTAGATAAAATTGAGCAAATTGAGTATTTTAAAACTTATTTGAAAACCAAAAGATAGTAAAGGAGACCGCAATTAATGTTGATAAGATTTATCGCCCAAAAACAAAAAAACTGTCACCAAATGTGCTAAGTAAAGAAGAAATAAAGAAAATATTGAATGCACATAGCAACATTAAACACAAAACCATGCTCTCGCTAATTTATAGTTGCGGCTTAAGAAGTATCGAATTGATTAACCTGAAGCCAAATGACATAGATAGCAAGCGGAATGTTGTGGACATAAAGCAAAGTAAAGGCAGAAAAGATAGAATAGCACCTCTCTCGCAAGGGATATTAATGATGTTGAGACATTTTTACAAATCTTTTCCAACCATCTATTATAGTAACTGAGATGGCAGGGCTAAAACCCCTTTTTCTTGGGGTGTGTTTTTTTTCTACGAAGGTGTTACAGCTACGCCCTTGATATGCAGATTTATATGGGGGTCTGCCATTGTCAGGTTTTTTTGGTTGCGGGAGTAATCACAAAAACAACTTTATTACTTTTCGAAACTATATTTTCGGCTACACAGGTCTAATTAACTTTATATAAATCAATTGTGTTTATCAAACAAACCATATTTATTTTCTTGACACTTCCCAAAGTTAGTGCGAACTTGCGTAAACACATCATATATGATATGTTTACGCAAAATTAGTTTGGAAATTTATGAAAGCTTCTAAAATCACCCACCGAGATACTGTACGAATTAAAGTTGATTTTCCTTTTAATCAACAAATAGCCAGCATCCTAAAGCAAATACCAGACTGCAAGTGGAGCCGCACACATAGTGCATGGCATATTCCTTATACCAAAGAAGCTTTTGCTCAGCTACAAGCTTTGTTCCCCACCATTGAATTTAACCAAAATGTAAGTTCTAGTTCAGCAGCTACAATTATTGCTAAGGCTCAACCACTAGTACCAGCTAAGCCTGATGTTGCAAGCGTTGCAGCGATGCTGACAGTTGCCAATGTGCCTTCCAAATATGACCGCAGCAAGATTAGGGTTGAAGTTGTGGGGCGGAGAATACTAATATATTTGCCTAAAAACGAAACTGATATCAAATTCATAAACAATATCAAATTTAGTAGATGGGATAAAGTTAATTTCTGTTGGATAATCCCCAATTATCCAGGCAATATAGATTTGATACAAGCTTATTTTAAGGATAGGATAAACAGCTTCTTGGTGCATGAAACGCAGGAAGTGTCTACGAACAAGTCAAAATATACGATTGCAAAGGATGAAATATTGTGTATCAAAACAGCTACAGGCAGATTAAAACTGATAGTGGGTTTTAACAAAGTGCTGGCAGTGGGCATAAAATCTATCCCGTACCATACTTGGGATGCTAAGAACAAGTGGTGGACTATTCCGTTTTCAGAACATTATCTGGAGAAAATAAAACAACTGAGTGCCGAACAAAATTTGGTGTTGAAACTGGAAGAGGAAGCACCTGCTATCGAAAAAATGGCTAGACTAACGCCTTATGATATACCCAATTACAGACAATGCCCTGCCGAATTTATAAATAAGCTGAGGGAACTGAGGTATAGCGAAAGTACGATTAAGACTTATACCAATTCATTTGAAGAGTTTGTAAATTATTATCACAAATACGAACTAAAATTGATAGACGAGCCTATGATTATCGCCTACACTAGGCATTTGGTAACGGAGCGCAAGGTATCGGCTTCGTACCAAAATCAGGCAATTAACGCCATAAAATTTTATTACGAAAGAGTGCTAGGCGGACAGCGTAAATTTTATTTTCTAGAGCGGCCCATTGCAGAAAAGACTTTGCCTGTGGTGCTTAGCGAACAAGAGGTGGTATTGACGATGAAAACAGTTGTCAATCAGAAACATAAAGCGATGCTCATGGTTGCCTACTCTGCCGGGCTAAGGGTGAGTGAACTGCTGAATTTGAAAATAAAAGATATAGACTCTGACCGCATGCAGATAAGGGTAGAGCAGGCGAAAGGCAAAAAAGACCGCTATACGCTACTGGCTGTGAAGACATTGCAAGAATTGAGAAAGTATTTTGTAGCGTACAAGCCCAAGGTATGGCTATTTGAAGGACAGGGCGGAGAGCAGTATAGCATACGAAGTATGCAATGTGTATTGAAAAATGCTATACAGGCGGCAGGTATCCAAAAAAAGGTAAGCATGCACACCTTGCGGCATAGCTTTGCAACACATTTGCTGGAGAATGGGACGGATTTGAGGTATATTCAAAGCCTACTAGGACACGCGTCTAGCAAAACAACAGAGATATACACCCATGTGACCATGAAGGGTTTTGACAAAATAAAAAGTCCGATAGATCAATTGGATTTTTGAAGATAAATAGGTAGAATTGCTTTAATAAATTGAAAATTAAAAATATGGTCTTAAAAATTAAAAACATTCTGCCTTCCGATATATTGGATATTCACGCAACTTTGTGCAAACTTGCGTAAACAAACTCGTTACAGGTAATGCTAAGAACGACCGAAGTACTAAATTAAAGTTTGTGACACTTGTGATTTGTTATCTAATTAGCTAACTTTGGTCTGTGCAAGAAAAATT
Organism: Sphingobacteriales bacterium; assembly: GCA_038235745.1. GTDB lineage: Bacteria > Bacteroidota > Bacteroidia > Sphingobacteriales > Sphingobacteriaceae > Pseudopedobacter. The sequence goes on along the minus strand of JBBSTQ010000474.1, from coordinate 14 downwards.
CATACGGGAAATAT
>JBBSTQ010000473.1:0-2887 GCA_038235745.1 Sphingobacteriales bacterium | reverse complement strand
TTTTGGGGCGCCAAAATCGTTTAGAACAGAATACCGATGTGCAATTCCCGAAACCTGATAAAGCTTGTGCAACCTTCGAGCATTCCGTTCATCAAGCTGGTGTGCATCTTTCATAAACTCGAAAATTTGCTCTTGCGAAAATTTATTGGAAGGGTTACTGGTGCCAATTGCGGAAATACTGCTCCTCATTTAATCTATTTTTCTATTTTTATAAATAATTAATTTTTGATGAACAAACAATTTAGGAGCGTTTTATTACACCTGCGTTTACCCTTTTCTTTATTGCTATTGCCGGTTTTTCTCTTTGCATTGGCTAACGTACCAATTGTTAACAATACTAATGCCGTACTGGTTTTTATTATCCTTCACTTTTTAGTTTACCCCGCAAGCAATGGTTACAACAGCTATTTTGATAAAGACGAAGGTAGCATTGCGCTTATTAAAACCCCGCCAAAGGTAAACCGTACTTTATATATTACGTCAATTAGCTTAGAGTGGATTGCGGTTTTGCTAGCGTTGCTGGTCAATTTTAAGTTTTTTTGCTGTGTGCTGCTCTTTAATTTCCTATCAAAAGCGTACAGCCATCCATCAGTAAGGTTAAAGAAATATCCTGTAATTAGTTTTTTAGTGGTGTTTATTTTTCAAGGAGGGTTTATTTATTACACCTGTTACACGGCCATCACTTTGCCTTTTGTTGATTTTTATTCGGAGGATTTCATTGCTTGCTTGGTTTCTTCCTGTTTAATTGGCGCATCATACCCTTTAACGCAAATTTACCAACATGAAGAAGATAGCAAAAGAGGCGACCACACTTTGAGTTTATTGTTGGGTTATAAAGGCTCTTTTCTGTTTTCAGCTGTGGTTTTTTTCATCGGCTTAGACCTGATGTTTTATTACTGGATGCTGGCGGAAAAAATCTTAAATTTTTATGTGTTTGCCATTTGCACTTTACCGATACTGTTTTATTTTGTGTGGTGGTTTTTAAAGGTTTTAAAGGATGTTAAAAATGCCAATTTTATGAACGCCATGCGGATGACTTTGATTAGCGGGGTAATGATGTTGGTGTATTTTGGATGGTTGGTGGTTTGGGGGTAAGAAGGACGTTCTCGGACTATTTAAGTGTTCTACTAAAAAATTAGAAACCAAATTTTTCTTTCAAATAAAGCGGAATTGTTCTTGCACCAGAAATTTTGTTTTGAATTGCTTTCAATACTTCTTCTGAAATATTTCCAACTACTCTTTCGGGACGATTTTTTAAAAACTCTATAACTTCCTGCGTATTGAAACATTTTATCTCGGAACAATTCACAAAACTGTCATAAGCTAGAAATGGATGGTTTTGCTGATCTATTTTCACGTGTAAGCTTTTTAAATAAGAGTTCGGAAATACATTGTTATTAATTTCCGTATTTATTATCACATAAGCTAACAGCTTTTCAAGATCATTGGATGAAACTATAATGATGTATTTTGGATAGTTGACGTTGAGTTCTTGAATTTTTATTAGAATCGCCTTGCCAATATCAATATTTCTAGAAGCAAAACTATTTTTGTGCTCATCCGGCAATAAGTCCCCTAGGCGCATGTTACTTCAGTTCAATGCTTTCGTTAATCATTTGTTGATTGATATACTTTAACGTTTCAGTGTCCGCTCCAGATGCCTCAGCTATATCCATATACCCAATAATCCAGTTAGATTTCTCGTAAGCGTAATCATGGGATTTATCGGTCAACTCAGAAAAACTTAAAATTTTATTCTCTTCAATTGACTCTAAAAGGCATTCGATATCGGATTCTGACAAGAAATTTAAGTCCGCTTCTTTTAGAGCCTTAATGTAGTATCTATTATATTTGGCAACAATTTCCTCTAGCCCTTCAATATCTTCGTCCACAATGTTTTTTACAAACGAAGGGACGGGTCCATACTCCATTTTCACATAAGTATCGCCTAAAATAGGTCTCCCGTATTTTAGCAAGTGCTTTTGATCAGCAAAATAAAGTATTTTGTAAATCTTATGCGTATTAGCCTTTTCGAGTTTATTTACAACAAACAAAAGGCTATTGACTGCTTTTTCTCTATGTAAATTAAATTCTTTCATCAGATGTTTCGGACTTATTTGATTTTAGCATTTAAAACGAACTCAAGTTTAGTGATAAAATATTTGGAATGCTAATTTTAATAGTATTTATTGCAAAAATAAGAGTTTATTTATCAGTATATCAGAACCTAATGCCTTTAATTGTCTTAGCACATCTATTCTACCTGCGGTTGGTGTTATCACCAAACCGTTATTTCACGAGTGCTAATTTAATACTGGCGATTTCTCCCCAGTTGGTATTTTCACGAAGCCCTCTCTATTTCTCGAGTCAAATACGTTTCGGCGTCACGGTAAAAACACCGATCAAAGGTGGATACAGCAGTGGACTTTATTCTCTTCATTTGATTCTAGAAGTCATTCAACTTCAGTTCTGACGAGAAACTTAGTTGGCTTCTTTTAAGGATTTTTCCTGTACTCCTTTTTTATATAATTTCAACTCAGGTCACAAGAAAATCTCCCATCAAAAATCATCATAGAATTCTGAATAAATATTCCCTAAACTATCGTGGAATCCCCAACCTATATCACTTGTATCACTCACAACTTTACTTGTTCTATCTTTAAATTTATCAAGTACGTTTCCTTTTTTCATCAGCGTTAAAGCGGCAAAGTAAGTGGTTTCCATACTTGAATAAAAGCTCTCTCCGATATCGCCAAATTCGTTGGTAAACATCACTCCCGTTTCCACATAGGTAAGCATAAGGCCAGCAACTAAGTCAGCAGAAGTTCCAAGTTTTTTAAAATCGCTTATCGCTTGTTTGCCATCTTTGAGTTTTAAGCTGTACCCT
>JBBSTQ010000472.1:0-2891 GCA_038235745.1 Sphingobacteriales bacterium | reverse complement strand
AAATCTTCCAAGCTATCCACACCAATAGTTTCTAGCATTGCTTTGGTGTCCTGCTCATTTGGTGCAATATGTCGTTTCTCGAATTGTTCTTTATATGCGATATTCAACTTCATTTTGGGTGGGTTGTTGTTTGTGTTTTAAACGGACTTAAACGTTGTTTTAAAGCTTTTCCGATAGCTATCGGAGGGATGCGCAAAAGTATAAAAATTTATGTGCTTGTTGATTAGTTAACACCCTGAACTTTGTAAAGTTTTTAACAGTTAAAAGTTTTTGTGTAGAAGATTTTGGGGGTTGAAAATTGATTTGGAAATATTGTGCATCAATAAGGGAATTGTATTGATTATGAATTGAGCATAAAAAGACGTTTTTTTATTTGGGCGTAACCCTAATGAAAAATTAGGGTCGGGCTATTCGCTTATACGCCATAGGCATTAGGCACTTGGCCGGTATCCACTACTATCCCTTACGCATACAATTACCACGCAAACCTCACACGATAAACTATTTCACTTCAATCCAATTCCCATCCTTTTTCTCCGATAACTCCCCAAAAGAGATGCAGCTTTCCGCTAAAATGCCATTCTCTTTTAATAAAGCTTCAAATTCAGTAGAATGTTCTGGTTCAACCGCTACTAATAAACCTCCGCTTGTTTGCGGGTCAGCAAGAATGTGTTTTTGTCGCTCTGTAATTTCTCCAACTTTATGTCCGTAGCTTGCCCAATTTCTGTTGGTGCCGCCGGGGACGGATTTTTGATCCAAATATTCATCAATCTCTTTTAATCGAGGGACTTTTTCAAACTCAATTTCTGCCTGTAAATTGCTTCCTTGGCACATTTCTGTTAGATGCCCTAACAAACCGAAACCGGTCACATCTGTCATCGCAGTTACGTAATCCAGTTTGCCAATCAACTCGCCAATGGAATTTAGCTTCGCCATTGAGGTTGGCGCAATGTCTTTATGCTCCGCTTTTAAAATTCCTTTCTTTTGTGCGGTGGTCAAAATCCCTACACCCAAAGCTTTGGTTAAATAAAGTTTGCACCCCGCTTTTGCGGTAGAGTTTTGCTTTAAGTTTTTGATGTCCACAATTCCGTTTACTGCTAAACCGAAAACAGGTTCTGGGCAATCAATGCTATGTCCGCCGGCTAGTGTAATTCCAGCTTCTGCACAAATAGATCTTGCACCTTCCAATACTTTCTGAGCAACTTCTGGTGCTAATTTATCTATCGGCCAACCCAAAATAGCAATTGCCAAAACCGGTTTTCCGCCCATTGCATAAACATCAGAAATGGCATTCGCCGAGGCAATTCTGCCAAAATCAAAAGCATCATCAACAATCGGCATAAAAAAATCTGTAGTGGAAATTAAGGCTGTTCCATTTCCTAAATCATACGCAGCTGCGTCATCTCGGGTGTCGTTACCTACCAGCAAATTTTTATTTGCCTCGTATTTTACGGTGCTGTGCAAAATTTTATCTAAAACAGCTGGTGATATTTTACAACCACAACCTGCACCATGAGAATATTGAGTGAGTTTTATTTCTTCCATTTTATAGGTTATATTTTTATGAGTTCATTTGCGTAAGCTAAAATATGCTCCGCGTTTTGTTTAGGATTTATTTGTTCGAAACTGATGGTATTAATGGTCTTTGCATCTCGATTTTGTAACCCTCTGCTATAAGTTTTATCGTAATAAACCAGTACTTGATCAATAAAATCACGCATGCGATTCTCATCGATAGCTTGCAACGTTAGCTTGGTTTCCAAAGGACCTAATCTTTTGCTGATTCTTAATACGGCACCTTTTAAAAAGCCTTTATCTAACACACCATAATCGGTATTTAAAAATTCTATTCTTTCTTGTTTTGAAAACTCAATTTTAAGAACAGGAGAACTTCTAAGTTGTTTCCAGATATTTTTAGGGATTACTCTTTTTCCAATGGTTACGCTTTCGTCTTCTATCCAGATGCGTTTTCGGAAATCCATGTTCTGTAATTCTAACCCGAAAAGGTTTTCAAACTGTTCTTGTGATGGTTGCTCCAGCTTATTCATCGAGCCAAATGATGAGCCTTGGTGCTGCGCTAAATCTTCTAAGTCAATTACTTGCTCGCCCATGATTTTCAGCTCAAACAAAATTTTGGTTTTCGCCGAGCCAGTACTTCCACTTAAAACTACGAAAGGATAAGTTTTTTCAAAAGCATCCAAACCTAAGCGGCGAAAAGCTTTATAACCACCTTCAAGCGTAGCAACGTTAAATCCGTATAAGTCAAAAGCCCAAGCCATTGAACCGCTACGCATTCCGCCACGCCAACAATGAACCAATATTTTTTTATCGGGAGCTAAAACTTCCGCCTGACGGATAAAATTTGCCCATTTTGAGCCAGTAATTTCGAAACCTAATAAAATAGCCGGTTGCCGACCTTTTTGTTTATAAGTTGTGCCAACCAACACGCGTTCTTCATTGCTGAAAATTGGAATGTTTACCGCTCCCGGAATGTGACTTTGCTCAAATTCTAAAGGTGTGCGGACGTCCACAACCAAAGTGGTTTTTGCTTTTTCTAAAAATTCGGTAAGAGCGAGTATTTTAACCATGAAAGGCTGAGTCTATCATGCTAATTGGTGTAAATAACGCTGAATAGTGTTTTCCAAACCTAAATACAAAGCATCGCAAATTAAGGCGTGACCAATACTAACCTCCAATAATCCAGGGATATTTTCGGCAAAATACTTTAGATTGTCTAAGTCCAAATCGTGACCTGCGTTAATACCGATACCCAACTCATTTGCTTTTTTTGCTGCCATAATATACGGTGCAATTGCTTTTTCTTTATCGCTGTGAAAGTTGCTTGCGTAAGCCTCAGTATAAAGCTCAATCCGATCTGTTCCAGTGGTTTT
>JBBSTQ010000471.1:0-2894 GCA_038235745.1 Sphingobacteriales bacterium | reverse complement strand
TTGGCTTTCCATCAACAATGTTATTCTGATAATCTTTGGGTGCTTTAAAAGCCAAAACTTTAATATCCTGAAATTCTTTATCAGGCTGTGGCAGTGTTACGTTAGCTTTTAAAGGCCCTTGAAGCACTGTTTCTGATGAGTTTAGATAACGCATGGCCTGGCTAGGTTTTACCCATGGTCCACCAGATTGGCTCCATCCGGGGCTGTTGAATATGCCAATTTCTATATCCAGTTCGGTTGCGGTTTTAAGTGCGGTTTGCAAAATATCCCACCACTCATCAGAAAACAGTTTCACCTTACCATACGGAATGTCATTGATGCCGATATTGCCAATAAAAGCCCTGTTTATGCCTACACTTTTCATGGCTTTTAAATCTTTGATTACCCCTTCTTTGGAAATATGATCTGAAATCCAGTACCAATAAACACTGGTTTGGATGGTATCTGGCGGCGTAATAAAACCAGTCTCTAAATTATCAAGTGGCGTAGCAGTTTCGCTATTTACAGTTTTGTCTTTTTTAGAAACGCAGCCTGCAAAACAAAGTGTTAGCAAGAGGCTACATGCTATTTTAATCGGATATTTCATAAATAATTTCATTGTTTAATAAATTTAAACCAATCTAATTGGCTGGTGGTGTCTTCAGTTGTTGCATTAAATCTTAGCCATAATGCATGTACGCCATTCACTTTCTTAACTTTTATAGTATGTTGTTGCCAACCTTGTGCAGTAGCATTTGCTGGAATTTTCACAGACCCAATGGATGGTCCCCAAATATTATCTAAAGCAAAATCGATGATAGCATCTGATTTTCCCGCAAGCACATTAACGGTTACTCTATCGACACCATCTTTAAAATCGATGTATTTATAAGCTACTTTATCACCTTTTTTAATTTGTGTTAATGCCTCATTTTTTTCGCTTATTGCCGATATTCTTACGTTTCCGTGGAGCAAACAGGCTCGCTCTGCATCCATTTTCATCAAGGCATCTAAAGGTTTTGCCGCCCCTTGGGTTGTCATCTCCACTTCGTTTATACTCCCATCTTTATTAAAAAAAATAGGCTCCATACATGCCTTTCTCATGGTATTGCTACCATGCGTAGCTCTGTGGTAAAACACATACCATTGTTTATTAAATTCGATTATGGATCCATGGTTATTCCAGTTGCCAGGATCCGAAAAACTATTATCTATAATTACACCTCCATATTTAAACGGACCCATTGGCGAATTACTTGTAGCATAACCGATGCAAGTAGGTTTTCCGCCTCTACCCATGTGGGCATAAATAAAATAATAAATCCCGTTACGTTTTACCATATAACCGCCCTCATGGAAAAAATGCTCTTTTTCTGTTAAAATTTTATCATTAACCGTGGTGGAGTCAATTTCTGTCATGTTGGGTTTAAGCTTTGCAATTTTTGCATTAAACTGCCCCCATATATAGTAGGCCTGCCCGTCATCATCCATAAAAACCGCGGGATCTATTTGGTTATGCTGACCTACATCAATTGGTTTACCGCTTGTAAAAGGCCCTAAAGGTGATTTTGACGTCGCAACCCCTTCTCTTGTGTTTTTATCAGGCTGGCAGTAGTATAGATAATAAAGTCCGTTTTTATACGCCACATCTGGAGCAAAAAGTAAAGCATCGTTATACGGTACTTGATCGTTTTCTCCTTTAGAAGCAAAAGTATTTTTTTGAATACTCCATGTTTTTAAGTCGGATGTATAAAGCACATCGTGGTGATAAGAGCAGTAATAATTTGGGCTTTCGTCTGTAGAACCATATACGTAAAGCTTACCATCGTTCCAAACGCGGGCTGATGGATCGGCAATATATACCCCGGGTGGCACAATTGGATTTTGCGCAAAAAGAAGCGTACAGAAGCATAAAAACAAGATAACTAAACAAAGTCTTTTCATCAGTTCGGATTTTTGTATTTGTTTGAAAGCTCAGACGGCATTGCCGATGGCTGATACATCGGACCCGAACCTCTATCACCCTGAGGGTCATAATTTGGGCCAGTTTTGGTGCTTTCTGGTTTGTAACTTTTGTTTCCGCTTTCTGTTATCCACCAGTTTAACCAAGTTTTTTGTAAATCATCAACAGTTTTAGGGCATTTTGCAATGAGATTGTTAACCTCAAAAGGATCTTTTTTACGGTTATACAATTCCCAACCTTCACCGTCAACTTCTACCAAAGTCCATTTATCGGTTCGGATGGCTCGGTTATCCATATACTGAAAAAACATTGGGTTAGTTGACTTGTATTTTTTGCCGTTAAGCAAGTCTAAAAAGCTTTTTCCGGAGAAGGAGCTGTTTAACGTAGCTTCTTTTACATCGGGTTTAACCATAGCTAAAACTGTTGGCACCACATCCACAATGTGCAAAGGAGCAGAAATGATAGCATTTGATTGTTTGAAAATACCCGGCCCCCAAGCGATTGCACCAGTTTTTACGCCCCCACCATGCTGACTAATTTTGTACAAGCGGTAAGGCGTAACTGCTGCATAAGCCCAGCCGGTACCAGGCTGATAATTTGAATTTGCATCGCCCGGTAATAAGCCTTTTTTAAGCATCACTTCATCAACCACAGAAAATGGATCAGTACCGTTATCACTTATGAAAATAATAAAAGTGTTGTCTTTTTGCCCACTATTTTCAAGCGCTTCCATTAATTTGCCAACGCCTAAATCCATACGTTCTATCATAGCGGCATAGGTTGCCATTCTTAAATCTTCTAAATCTTTTTGTGCATCGCTAAGCGAATCCCACTGTGGCAAGTTTTGTGGATAGGCAGGCAAAGGTGATTTTATATTGATGATGCCCATTTTAATCTGATTTTTGATGCGCTCTTCCCTAACGGCTTGCCAACCTTTTAAATATTTGCCTCG
>JBBSTQ010000470.1:0-2895 GCA_038235745.1 Sphingobacteriales bacterium | reverse complement strand
TAAAAATATAAGGGTATTTCTGCTAAGTTCATTAAAATCTATCTGGCTAGCTTCAAAATTATACTTTAACAGATACGACAGCAAAAGTGCAAATCCACAGCATACTAGATCTATACAGAAAATGAGCCATCTAGGTACAATATTTATCCGTCTGAACATAAAATAGATTTTTTGCTAGCTACAAATATAGTATATAGTTTTAGTTGTGAGTTTTTTTGGTGGAAAGAAAAAGCTAATAGCTGGCGAATAATCGATTTATGCCTTCAGTTTTAATGCGTACAATAACATATAAACCACTAACCATCAAAAACACAAAATATGCTAAAATGGATGATTGATAAATTAAAACTGCATTGAGTAATAATTGTAATCCTGCGTAAATGATGGATATTAACATATGCGACCATTTTTTATCATTAGCCAAAAACTGATAGAAGTGTGAGCGATGGGCATCAAAAATATTTTCCTTTCGGATGATTCTACAGACAATTGTAGCTACTGCATCCAAACCGTATATACCAAGAAGTAAAATCCATTTAATATCTTCAGTAACAACAATGAGTGTACAGATGAAAAAACTGATGATGAGTGCCATTGCAATGCTGCCCACGTCTCCAGCAAATGCTTTTGCTTTTTTTCGGAGGTTAAAGAAGCCGAAAACGAAAAGCGATGCTAAAAGTATATAAAAAATGTGTTCGTCTAAAAGAGGTATTGATAGTTGGTTTTGGATAGCAAGCGAACTAGCTACCACAACGATTGAATACAGAACGGTAATCCCGTTAATGCCATCCATAAAATTGTAAGCATTGATGATGCCGATGATGAAGATTGTTGATACGGAAAGGAGGACTAAGGTGTAGAGTGTGAGGTTTAGGGATAAATCATTGTTAGTGAAAATTTGAGCCAGCAAAAGCAATACAGATAACAAATGGATACCAATTCTAAATTTATTGTTGAGGGTAATAATGTCATCTAAAAAGCTGATGAGGGCTATCGCAAATACGCCGAATGCTAAGTAATATTGGTTGGGTTGGAATGTTAGAATTCCAGCAATAAAAGCTATGGGAAAGATAATTCCTCCTCCTCGTAACGTGATTTGGTTGTGCGAACTACGTTGGTTAGGCTTGTCGATAATATTGAAACGGTCTGCTATTTTGAAATAGAGGAGTTCTAGAATGAAAAGTGAGAGGAGGGCGATTACGAATGAGTACATCAATAGGTGTGAGGTATAGGGTTGACGGCTTAAGGTTTAGTTATAACGGAGTATTGAAACGGTGGAGGGTTGGAATTTATGATAAGCTCAAGTATTTTTTTGCTCTTTCAGTGAGTTTATACTTTTGTAACCTGCTGTTGGGTTTGTCTGGGATGGTTTGTATGATAAAACCCTTGTCCAAAGCTGGATGGATGTAGTTGTCTCTGAAAGTTTGTCGGTGCTTAATTCCTAATCTCGAACGCATCTCGCCAGAGGACAATTCTTCTTTAATTAATAGGTTAAGCAACTGAATGACTGGGTCGGTGACTGGGTCGGTGACTGGGTCGGTGACTGGGTCGGTGACTGGGTCGGTGACTGGGTCGGTGACTGCTAAATAATATCTAGAAATAGGGATAAGCACCTCAAAAACAGTGATTTTTGAAAAGTCGAACTGGGCGGTTCCATTCCCGTTTTCCAACAGCTCTTCTTTTACCCGTGTTACCCCTCTGCTAAAGCGATTTACATAACCCAATACTTTCATTGCTTCGGCAATTACAGGGTTTCGATAATCATTCACATTCGGAAAGTTTTCTGGACGGGCATTGCCATACAGCCCACCAGCATTCATCAACTCCACACGATTGCTAAACTCGTAAAAGCGGATGGGCGTGTTAGATTCATAATCCCGGTGCATTACCGCATTCATCATTAATTCTCTGATTGCCCATTGTGCATAGTTTTTTACGGTTTCTTCTCGTAAAGCACTTACGGGAACAGGCTGTTTTTTAACAAGAGAGGTTTCTATAAAAGTGTCTAATTTGGCTAGTACTTCAAATAAGCTTCCAGAGAACTTGTGTTCGTTATTGATTTCTGCGCCCAGCGTAATTCCTCTAAACTGAACGTATTGAATGTATGCTCCAAAAATAAAATGCTCAGGATTTTCCCCAAATAGTAAAATACCAGCATTTGTAGGGCAATTGAACCTCAAATCAAAAAAGCGTAAGGAGGCCAACTGCTCCTGTACGGTTCTTTTATCTTTTTTAAAGTCTTCTTGCGCAACAGCTCGTGGAAGATATACCTGCAAAAACGCATTTAAGTTTAGGTCTGAAAGGGTAGCGTCCAAACAAGGACGGGAGTCAAAAGTGGTGGCAGAGGAAATACGTTTCTCAATCAGCATTCGCTCTTCTGCCTCATTGGCTGTTGCCTTTCTTGGACCTATCCGCACCCAAATTTTACCTTTGTAGCGTACCGGCGGAAACAAGGACGGCAATACTTCTACCACGGCAACATCTCCGTCTTCAAAAGAAAAATGTGCGATATTGATTTGAGGTTGAGGCAGTATCAATCCATCTGACCGTAAACCACCTAAATTCTTGAGCAGTTCATCGGTAACTTTCAGCCCAGATAGGCTTCCATCGTCATTTACGCCGATTAATAAATAACTCGGCTTCTGGTGGTTAGGCAAGTCATTGGCAAAAGCGCAAACTGCGATACTGAATTTGTCAGTATGGTTGGTAGCCACGGTACGCTCTACGCTATCAGACTCTAAATTCTGTAATAATGAAACTAATTGCGATTTGTTGACCACCTGTTTTGTTGATTGGTCAAATATAAGAAGAATTGGGGTTTGAAAAACAGAAATGTTGGAAAGGTGGAAGTTTCGAGAAATGAAAGTTTATCGCAATTCATATTACCGTAACCCC
>JBBSTQ010000469.1:0-2905 GCA_038235745.1 Sphingobacteriales bacterium | reverse complement strand
CTTCCAAAATGAACTATTTGAAGTCGAGTTAAGTGCAAAAACCCTAACCGCGGATCTAGTCATCGGTGCTTTTGGCAAGCGTTCTAATCTCGACCAAAAACTAAATCGTAGTTTCTTTTACAAACGCAGTCCTTACATTGGAGTAAAATACCACATCAAATCAGATTTTGCTGAAGACACCATACAGTTGGACAACTTTGAAGGTGGTTACTGTGGCGTCAATAAAATAGAGAACGATTTATACTGTCTGTGTTATTTGGCAGAAAACAAATACCTCAAACAATTCGGCAGTATCCCAGAAATGGAAGAACAGGTGCTTTTTAAAAACCCAAAACTCAAATCTCATTTTAAAAACTCTGAATTCGTGTGGCAACATCCGGAAACGATAAATGAAATTTCTTTCCGCAAAAAATCGTTGGTAGAAAACCATATTTTGATGTGTGGCGACACAGCCGGAATGATTGCGCCACTCTGTGGAAACGGAATGGCCATTGCCATCCATTCCGGAAAAATTTTGGCGGAACAGATTATTTCGATTTGTCAGAATGGATTTAATATCGAAAAACGCCAACAATTGGAAAACAATTATACCCAAACTTGGCACAAAGAATTTGCGCTCAGGCTAAAAATCGGTAGAGGAATTCAAAATCTTTTTGGAAATAATTTGCTGACCGAATTAGCGATTAGCTCATTGAAATCATTCCCTTCGCTTACGGAGAAAATCGTTTCGAAAACACATGGGAAGACTTTTTGAGATTAGGTGAAGCCACAAACTCAGCCAAAAAAAACCGCTACAAACCCCTAGCAAATCCTTCTGAAATATTGGCTACCTTCGGCTTATGAAGTTACGTACGCTTGTTTTTTTAAATGCCTTGGCAGTAGGTGTTTCTATTGCCGGAGTTAATCTTTATTTTCAGAATAAATGGTTTTATTTTGTGGTTTCATTAGTGATAGCCACCATTGTAAGCTATTTTGTTTTTTACTTTTTGATGGAAAAATATGTGTACTCCAAAATAAAAGTTATTTACAAAATGATCCACAGCCTAAAACTTGGCAAAGATTTAAAAGATGCTCTGGGCGAATACGTAAGTCCGGACCCGATAAACGATGTTGAGCAGGAAGTTAAGGAATGGGCAAGTGATAAAAAAATAGAGATTGAAGAATTAAAAAGACAAGAGAAATTCCGTCGTGAATTTTTATCAAATATATCCCACGAGTTTAAAACACCAATTTTTGCGATAGAAGGCTATGTAGAGGCATTACAAGATGGCGCTTTAGAAGATAAAGAATTAGCACAAAAGTTTTTAAACAAAGTACAATCAAACGTTGATCGTTTAAGTGTTTTGATTAAGGATTTAAACGAAATATCTAAATTAGAAACAGGCGAAATTCCTATCAACTATCAAAACTTTGAACTGACAAAGCTGATCAAGGAAGTGATGGAATCTTTGGAACTTAAGGCAGAAAAATATAAGATAAGACAAGTTTTCAAAGACAAATATGACGTTTCAACTTGGGTAAAAGCAGATCGGGAGAAAGTTAGACAGGTTCTAGTCAATTTAATCGATAATTCTTTCAAATATGGACGAGAAAATGGCTCAACAGCAATCAGTATTTTTGGATTACACGATCAATACCTTATAGAAATCACAGATGACGGAATGGGAATCCATGAAGAACATCTTCCCCGTTTATTTGAACGCTTTTACCGCACAGATAGTAGCAGGTCTCGCCAAATTGGTGGCTCGGGCTTAGGTTTAGCCATTGTTAAACATATTGTGGAGGCGCATAACCAAACTATAAGTGTGCGAAGCACTCAAAAACTGGGGTCAACGTTTGGTTTTACCCTAAAAAAACACAAAGATAACGTGATCAACATCCCCATGATAAATACTGATGAATAGCAAAAGTTAACATTATCTTAACATTGGGATAGTAAATTTGCGGCTTAATTAACAAGTTCACAATGAATAACATTTTTTCCTATTTCATTCCGAAAGATAAAAAGTTTTTCCCTCTTTTTGAAAGCGCAAGTGCTAATCTTGTTGCGATGTCTGTACTGATTAAAAAACTAGTGAATACAGATGATTTAAAAGTAAGGTTGCCAATCCATAAAGAAATTGAGGATTTAGAGCACCGTGGCGATGAGCTTACCCACCAAATTTACCTTGAGCTTAGTAAAACATTCATTACCCCGTTTGATAGAGAAGACATTCATACTTTGGCAACTGCTTTGGATGATGTTGCTGATTATATTCACGGAAGTTCAAACCGTATTTTGCTTTACAACGTTCACGAATCTACCGAACCAATTAAAAAATTGGCAGAATTAGTCGGACAAGCTTGTGTGGATGTTGATAAGGCCATCAAAGAACTTAAAAACTTAAAAAATATACGTTTAATTGCTGATTCTTGCGTGAGAATCAACAGCATTGAAAACCAAGCAGATTACGTTTTTGATAAAGCCATTGGTGATTTATTTGATTACGAGGAAGATGCAAAAGTGATCATGAAATATAAAGAAGTGCTTAATGGATTAGAAACCGCAACAGACAGGTGCGAAGATGTTGCCAATGTATTGGAGACCATTTTGGTTAAAAACGCTTAATTCTAAACCTTTAAAACTTAAATAATGATTACCACCCTTCTCGTCGTTGTTGTCATTTTAGCCATCGTTTTTGACTTCATCAATGGTTTTCATGATGCGGCAAACTCCATAGCAACTATCGTTTCAACAAAGGTTTTAACACCGTTTCAGGCTGTACTTTGGGCTGCCACGTTTAACTTCGCAGCCTATTTTTACTTCACAGATCATAAAGTTGCAGATACTGTCGCAAAAACTGTTTTTGCACAATACGTTACCTTAGAAGTGGTACTTTCGGGTTTAATTGCCGCTATTTCTTGG
>JBBSTQ010000468.1:0-2908 GCA_038235745.1 Sphingobacteriales bacterium | reverse complement strand
TTTCTTTCGGCAAGCAATTTCTTTACAGCAATAATTCGCTTTACCTGCAAACTATCATTGGCATAAAGCAGCGTTAAGGTATCTAAACTAAACTTAATCGCTTGGGTTTCTTTAATGAATATATTATCAATACCAGGTTTTAGCGCCAAATACTTTTGGTTTTGATCTAAACGGGAAACATTGTTAAAAATGCGATTTACCAAACTAAGCTTCTCGTCTGGCATCGAGACCTGATCTACTGTGGCAATCATCTCATCAAAAACAAGCTTGCTAACACTCCAAGCGGACAAAAGAGCAAAAATTGCCATCAAAAACCCAAATATAATTTTGCCTTTTGTTGCAAGCAGCAAATTGTTTTTTATTCGGAAATTATATCTGTTACGCATCTTGTTATTTGAACCGAAAATTTGTTTTTCATTGGAGAAATTATCATACCAAAGACTAAACTCTTGGGGTAGAAAATCGTCATCTGCTATCTCTTGATATTTAGGGCATTATCGCTAATGTTAGTTCTTTGATTTTATTAACGAAAGAAACTACATAAAAATATTTTAATTTAGATTCTGTTTTGAGGCTTAACCCACCTCATTATTTAATACGACTAAGTACATGACAAAAAAATTCGACCACATAGATACATAGATTTTAGCTGTTCAAAGTCTGCATTTTTTACTGAAGCCTTGTTTCTTTGCCTTTGTGTATCTAAAAAAAAGTCTTTATAAAAGATGTCTATGTGCCTATGTCGTTTAAAAACTGTCATTATTATAACGACAATAAAAAAAATTAATGAAAATTGTAATTGCCGAAAAGCCATCTGTAGCTCGTGAATTAGCCAAAGTTTTTGGTGCTACTAATAAAAAAGCAGGTTACATTGAAGGGAAAGGCTATTCTTTCACTTGGGCTTTTGGTCATTTGTTACAACTCGCACCTCCACAAGATTATGGCTTTTACGGCTGGAAACAGCAAAATTTGCCTATGTTGCCCGCAAAATTTAAACTAGCCGTTCGTAAAATAAAAACCAAAGATGGGGTAGTGGAAGATCCTGCGGTGCGCAAACAGCTGAACGTAATTAAAGCTTTGTTTGATGAATGCACAGAAATTATTGTGGCCACGGATGCGGGGCGGGAGGGAGAGCTCATTTTCAGATACATATACTATTACCTAAAATGTAAAAAACCATTCCGCAGGTTGTGGATTTCTTCACAAACTGATCAAGCAATCAAAGAAGGTTTCCGCAATTTAAAACCTGGAACTGATTATGATACGCTTTTCAATTCTGCGCATTGCAGGTCAGAATCTGATTGGTTGGTAGGTATGAACGCCACGCAAGCATTAAGTATTTCTGCAGGAAACCGGTCGGTTTTGTCTTTAGGACGAGTGCAAACCCCAACTTTGGCAATGATTTGCAGTCGTTACATTGAAACCAAAAACTTTAGACCCGAGATTTATTTCCAAGTCGCTATTCAACTCAACAAAAACGACAATTTATTTAGAGCTATCTCTACTAAAAATTACAAAACCCGCGAAGAAGCAGAAACAATTTTATCAAACGTTTTAGATGTTGCCAGCGGAAACCCAAAAGGTGGTTTGATTGCAAATGTAGAAGCAAAAGCTAAGAAAGAACCGCCACCACTTTTACATGATTTAAGTAGTTTACAGCAGGAAGCCAACAGAAAAAAAGGTTACACCGCCGATCAAACTTTGGGTATTTTACAGAATCTTTACGAAAACAAGTTGGTCACTTATCCCCGTACAGGAAGCCGTTTTATAGGCGATGATGTTTTTGCGACCGTTCCGGGTTTGATTTCTAAATTTACCAACCATCCGTTATTTGGAAAAGATGCTATTTTTTTAACCCAAAACAAGTTGAACAAACGCAGTGTGAACGCCAAAAAAGTAACAGACCACCACGCTGTTTTGCCCACCGGCGAAAACCCCGGACATTTATCATCCGACAGGCAAGCAGTTTACGATATGGTAGTTGGCCGAATGTTGGAAGCCTTTCATCAGGAATGTTTAAAGGACACTACTAAAATTACCGTCACTTCGGGTTCTGACTTTGTTGCCAACGGAACGGTTATTCGTTCTGCGGGTTGGCGTTCGGTTTTTAACGATAACGACGAAGAGAAAAAAGATGAGGATAACGCCACATTGCCTAAAGTAGAAAAAGGAGAAAGCTTAGATATTACCAATAAAGCAGTCCTTGAAAAGCAAACCAAACCCAAACCACTTTATACTGAAGCTACTTTATTAAAAGCTTTAGAAACCTGTGGTAAAGACATTGAAGACGAAGAACTTAGGTATGCTATGAAAGAAAGTGGTTTAGGTACGCCAGCTACTCGAGCATCCATCATTGAAACGCTCATAAAAAGAGAGTACATCGGCAGGGAAAAGAAAAACTTGGTTCCTTCAAAAAAGGGTTTAGCGGTTTATGGTGTAGTAAAGGATAAAAAAATAGCCCAAGCAGAACTGACCGGGCAGTGGGAAAAACGTTTGGAAGAAATTAGATCTGGCGCATCGGTAACGGACTTTAAAGCGGAAATTGCAGATTACACAAAAAACATCACACAAGAATTATTGGTAGCAGGAAGTAGTCTTTATACTTTGCTAAAAGAGGAGCAATAGCAATTAAAATAGATCTATTTTTAAACCTATCGGGTAAAAAAAAAATACATAGATCCATGGTTTTTTATTGAAATATGCAGTGAATTGTTCGGCTACTTTTTCTTGCAGTGATTGTGCAACGCAAATATTAATCGTTATCAACAGCGTGGCCAAGCTTAAAAGGTTTCTCGTCGTTGTGGATTTGTAACTAAACCTTAAGTATCCGATAAGTTTGTGCAAACCATTTGCCCATTTTCACTGATTTTTTTAATTCTTGTATTACCTTAAACTTGGAAAAGCATCA
>JBBSTQ010000467.1:0-2919 GCA_038235745.1 Sphingobacteriales bacterium | reverse complement strand
TTTGTCTTGCTTTGTAGCAACAGTTTTTCCATCGGAATCCAAAATTTGAGTGAAGACTACCAAAGATTTATTAGTGCTTTCCGTGTTGCTAACTACACCTTTAATCAAAACAGAAGCTTGTTTTTTACTCAACTTCGGAGTGGAAATAAACACGCCTTTAGAAGCGTTGTTGTCCAAATCGAAATGGACTTTATTCGCTGCAACTAAATAAACATCTCTGTAAATGCCTCCGTAAAAGGTAAAATCGGCAGAAAGAGGAGCAATGTCTTCATTATGTTCGTTGTTTACTTTAACGCTGATGGTGTTTTGCTTATCAAAATTAACGACGTCCGTAATCGGAAAACTGAAGAAATTATATCCGCCTATATGGCTACCAACAGATTTACCATTGATAAAAACTTCTGCAACTTGTGATGCACCTTCAAAATAAATATATACGTCTTTGTTTTTCCAAGATACTGGAATGTTTACTTCTTTTTGATACAGGCCTATACCTCGGTAGTAGCCGGGTTCGTCATCTTCAACATCCACCACGTTCCAAGTGTGCGGGATGTTTACTTTTTTCCAATCTATCTTGATTTTAGTTTTCGGGAAACCATCAATATCTCCTTTATAGAAATCCCAATTGGTATTAATGGTTTTTTTGATTCTTTCCTGTGCTTTTAAACTTGCGACAGTTACAATAAAGCAAAAGCACAAAGCCGATAATTTTTTTAACATCTTTATTTCTTGATCCAATAAATAATTTGAGCAGCGTTTTTACCTCCTTTTGCATCAATGGTAATGGTTCTGTTTTTGTCGCCATTATCACCGGCATGTCGCATTTCACGCACTAACACAAATGTATAATTTTCTGCCGGATGATTTTTTAAAACATCAGTAATATCTAAATAATGCGTTCTTGGTGTCCCATTGATGTTTAATTCGCCAGCTATGAAAGCTTTGGTTGCCACTTTTGTAACGAATGCCTCGGTTTTATCAAGCGAAGGGGCCGTTTTTCAAGTAATTTTACTTTGGTCAAAACGTTGGTTAGGGATGGCGTAAACATGAATGCGGAAAGTGCTTTCGCCAGATGCTTTTCCGTTTACGGCCAAAACTACTTGCGTTGTTTTTTTGCATCTGCTTTAATATCAAAACCTAAATAAGCAACCTGGTTTTTGCAGGGTTGCCCTCGCCAACGTTCACATCAGCCAAATTAATTTTTAGCTTGTAATCAAAACCGTCTCTTTGCACCAGCCACTTATAATAATTGCCAGATTTTTCATCAAAAGAGGTGTAATGATCAAACCTTGCGTTGTTTAAATTGCTTGTAGTTTTCAGTAGCGGCCGCTCATCTTTAAAGCCAGTGGCGAATAAACGCACCACTTCTGCAGTTCGGTGTAAGCCAGCCACATCATAAACATCAGCCTTAAAATCTTTGTTTCCTTTGGCGAAGGCCTTAATCTCTCTTACTTTAATTGCCCCTTCATCTGTGCCTACAAAACCTATTTTGTTGATTGTTACTGGATTTTTTAAGACTATAAAGTAGCGAACATTTTTGTCGTCTTCCGCTTTAGTGCCAAGAATTGGTTGCCATTTATTATCCGCAAAACACTAAAACCCAAAATCTTTCACTATATCTGGGCGGGTATAAACACAGTAAGACGAACCGGAATACACTGTTAAACTACCAATTTTCTGCCACTTGCCAAAATCTATTCTATCGGTTTACTTCCATCGGTAGGGTCTGATTGCCAAGTAGAAGCGTCATATTTATCGCCATCAGTAATAAATTTCAAGTCATTTTGGTTTCCACAGGTACTGGAAGGCCCGTATAACAGGAGAATAAGAAAATGTCCCTTACTTGTGCGATCCTTTCAATTGAAAATTGCTTTTTTTGAAGTGTAACAAGTTCTTCTTGCGATAAGAACACACGTTCTACTTTCTTTAACTTGGCCTTATAGTTTAACATCGGGTTGACGGTAATCCAACCGTTTGCCAAACAGATTCTAATAATCTTCTCAAAATTTTTGATGTACTTAACTGCGGAGTTATTGGCGCAGTTTCTTACGGTCCTTAAATAATGCTCGTATTCTGATACGAATTCGTTATCAACTTTTTTAATATCTAAATCCTTGATCTTATATTTCCATTCAATAAAATCTTGTGTGTGTTTTAAGGATGTTTTATAACGCTCTAAAGTGCCTGCCGCAAATTCTTTACCCACCAGTTCTTCTACTTTGGTATTGTATTCCCTAAAAACTTTGATAATGGTTCTACCAGTTTCTTTTTTACCAACGATAATATTCCGGATTTCATCAGCGGTTACGTCTTCAGAATTTCTGATGAGGAGATCTTGTGCTTGATAAATTTTTGCCTGAAACTGCTCAATAAATCTATTTAAGATTTTAGTTACTTCGCGATTTCCTAGAACTCTTTCTGATTTTTTACACCATTTACTAGGTTCACATTTGTGCCCGATTGAAAATTCTGCTCGTTTACCATCGACAGTTAGTCTTAAATAGATTGGTGTAGCTCCAGAAATATAAGCTTTTGGTGTTTTTAGATAGAAATGTAATAAAAGTGAGTTACTCATGATTTTGAAATTAGGGTTAAACAAAAATACGCTTACAAGTAACCAAAATCAAGATATTCAATGACTGAACAGGTTGATATTCAAATTTTTATCGCTCTAATCGAGAGTGTTTTAATTGAGAGACAATGACTCTCGATTTACGCTCGTTCTTACTGAGAATATTTGAATACTCTGCCTGTTTTCTAAAACAAAAAAGCCTGCAATCATTTGATTTGCAGGCTTTTGTTGATTTTTGATAATCATATCAGCGGAGAGACAGGGATTCGAACCCTGGGTACCGTTGCCAGTACGACAGTTTAGCAAACTGTTCCTTTCGGCCACTCAGGCATCTCTCCAATCCTTAG
>JBBSTQ010000466.1:0-2919 GCA_038235745.1 Sphingobacteriales bacterium | reverse complement strand
TCCATTGTTGGCCTACAAATGGGTACAAATACAAAATATGGTGGCTTGGTTCGTTTCCGTGAGCGTATTGTCCAATCATGCCGGTAATATCGATAGAAGCGCCTTCGTTTAAGTCTGAGGATACTGTAAAAAGGCTATCAAATTTACTTGTAAAGTTAGCTTTTCCGCCAAATTCGCTAATCAATCCTTCCACATCATGTGGCACCAACCAAGTGTATTGCCAAGCGTTGCCTTCTACATAATCATCTTCTAAATGCACACTGTGGAAAGGATTAAAATTGCTCCGCCATTTGCCATTTGCCAACTTTCCTCGCATAAAGCCTACGCTTTTATCGAAGTAATTTTTATAGTTTTTTGAATCGTCGAGGTATAATTTATATGCGTTGGTATCTCCTACTTTTTCTGCAAACTTTGCAATTGAGTAACTATCAACGGCGTATTCTAAACCCTTTGCTACAGACCAAACTTCTTTATCCGCAGAAATATAACCTTGTTCGCGGGTTTCTTTTAAACCCAATTGGTTGTAATTCCTAAAATCTTTAACGGCATCCCAAACCTTTTTTTGATCTACATCAAATCCTTTAAGGTAAGCATCAATAACCACGGGAATAGAGTGAAAACCAGTCATTGTACCCGTTTCATTACCCACTAAATGCCAAACCGGCATTGTGCCTTGCTGTTGGTTTATCGCCAACAAGGTGTTTGCGTAGTCTGCAACTTTAGTGTCTGTTAAAGTATAAAGAGGATGCGTTGCCCGATAAGTATCCCATAAAGAAAAAACAGTATATGGTGTAAAATCTTTTGCTCTGTAAATTTGCCCGTCTGCACCACGGTAAGCTCCATTTACATCGCTAAAAACAGATGGCGCTATTTGGGTGTGATATAAGGCGGTATAAAATTGCTTTACAGCGGATGAGTCTGCAGACTTAAAATCAAAAACGGATAGTGATTTATTCCAACTCTCTATTGCTTTTTGCTTGGTTTCCTCAAAATCCCAGCTGGGCATTTCTGTTTTCAAATTCTCTGTTGCGCCCTCTTCAGAAACATAAGATATTCCTGTTTTAACCAAGAGAGGCTTGCCATCATTCTCAAAATTCAAAATCGCGTTTAACGGTTTTCCTTCTGCCTGAGAACCTTTTACCAGCTTAGAACCCAGCATTATTTGTGTTTTAAGAATTGGTTTTGAAAAAACCGTAGTGAAATAAATGCGGTGGTCTTTTGCCCATTCATCCGAAATACGGAAACCTGCAATGGTAGAATCGTTCAGGATTTTTAACCCAGAATTTAAAGTCCCTTGTCGAGCCATTAACGACTGTACGCTTTCTTCTAAGTTTATAATAACATTGGCCTCAGTATTTTTTGGATACTTGTAGCGTTGCAAGCCTACTCTTGTGGTTGCGGTAAGCTCTGCTTTAATATTGTAACGATCTAGCAGTACACTGTAATAGCCAGGCATTACGGTTTGGTTTTCTTTTTTGAACTCCGAGTAATAAGAATACATAAAACTTGAAGTATCGGTGGGGGATTTCAGAGAAACCTTTCCGGCTGGCATAAAAATAATATCGCCCAAATCGGCAATACCGGTGCCGCTAAGGTGTGTTTGTGCAAAACCTATGATGGTAGAATCAGAATCGTGGTAACCAGAACACCAATCCCAGCCTTTAGTTAAGTTATTAGGTCCAATCTGCACCATGCCATGCGGTACAGATGCGCCTACAAAAACATGTCCATGCCCACCCGACCCAATAAGCGGGTCAACAAACTTTACAAAATCATTGTTTTCAACATGTGCCTTCTGCGTATTACACGCAATTAAGGCACTGCCTAAGGCAACAATTAATAAGCTTATATTTTTAAATCCGAGCATTAATTTTTGTTAAAACTTTAAACGAAATTTTGAAACCCAACCTGTGCTAGGTTTCTTTTATTTATTGGTTGGTGCTGTTGAAGTAAAAATTAGCTTAACTAATTAATTTACAATCATTAGCTAAGATATTATAATTTTTTAATAAATAAAAATACTTTTATATTTTTATTTAAAAGTAACATAAAGAATACAGGTTTGACTTTTGCGTAATAGTATCTCGTGGATTTTTTTGAAAATATTTTTTTGAGTAAACTTTGCTTTACGGATTTTAAAACAGATTTGGATCTATGAAGACACTAAGCCATTTCAAAAGACTGCTTAGGTTCTAACGTTTTATAAACCTGCAACATTGCCCTTGGTACATGAAAACATCCTTTCCATTTACCGCCTTTAAGGTCTAAAAGCACTTCTCCCCGTCTGTTAAGGTAACCAAACCATTCTCCAAATTCTTCGTCTCTAAAGTTTTTCCAAGAGTATTCATGTATTTTAGTAAACCACTCTTTAGCTTGTATATTGCCTGTTAAAGACCAAGCTTTTGCCATACAAACCAGCGCCTCTAAATGAACCCACCAAAGTTTTTGATCCCACTCTAACTGTTGCGGCGGGTAACCTTTAAAATCTAAAAAGTAAAGAATACCCCCATGTTCCTTATCCCAACCATATTCAAGCGACTTAATTGCAATATCAATGGCTTTATTAACGAGTGCCTTATCTTTTAAACGAACGCCTAAATCCATCATAAACCACATGGCCTCAATGGTGTGCCCCGGGTTTAACAACCTGCCTTCAAACGTATCGGAAAAAGAACCGTCCTTATTTACATTTTCGAAGATAATGCCGTATTGTGGCTGGTAAAATACACTCATCACCTCATCCACGACTTCCTCAATTAAAGTACTAACCAAATTTTTATCTAAAAGGTGTTCAATTTCAATAGATAAATTACTAAGGATCATCGGTAGAGAGAAGTTTCTTAACTCCCGCGTTTCTGGGTAAATTTTGTTGTACTTTCCTTTGGTATTCTCTCTTCTTTTAAGAATGTTTTCAAATGT
>JBBSTQ010000465.1:0-2927 GCA_038235745.1 Sphingobacteriales bacterium | reverse complement strand
CCAATCGCATCATCTTTGGTACATGAGGATAAGATTGCCATCGCACTAAAAACAGCCAGGCCTATCACTTTGAACGTTTTGTTTTTCATGATTTTTTTTTAAAACAAGATATTGATGGGTTAATTTAGATTGATGGGTTAATTGTAGATTACAAACGTTCCTGCTATTATAATATTGCCATTCGTCAAAAAACTGTATTTTGAATTCTTAATCATATCTAATTAGACCTGATCTATCGTTTATTAAGTGCGTTATATATTAAAAGTGATTTCTTACAACTTTAGGATTTCTATTTATAAACCCTAGTCTCCATCCTAGTTAATTTAAAGGCCATAAAAAAAGCAGTTTAAGTGATAGCTGAAACTGCTTTTTTATCAAGTCTAAAATCCTTTCAGATCTTTAGAAAGTAAAATAATTTATAAAAATTTACAAACTAGCCAAAGCACTGTTAAAAGTAGCACTTGGACGCATCGCTTTTGAAGCTAGCTCATCATTAGGATGATAGTAACCGCCAATCTCTTGCGCTTTGCCTTGAAATTCAATCAACTCGGCAGTTATTTTATCCTCGTTGGTAGCTAGAGCGTTTGCCAAAGGCTCAAACTTAGCTTTCAATTCACTGTCTTTAGTTTGTGCAGCCAAAGCTTGTGCCCAATATAAAGCCAAGTAAAAGTGAGAACCACGATTATCAATTGTGCCTAATTTACGGCCGGGAGATTTATCATTAGCCAAGAACTTTGAGTTAGCCTCGTCTAAAGCATCGGCTAACACTTGCGCCTTGCTGTTGTTTTGAGTTTGTGCCAAATGTTCTAAAGAAGCTTGCAAAGCCAAAAATTCTCCCAACGAATCCCAACGTAGATATCCTTCAGTAACAAATTGCTCAACATGTTTAGGCGCAGAACCACCAGCACCAGTTTCAAACAGACCACCGCCATTCATTAAAGGTACAATAGATAACATTTTGGCAGAAGTACCTAATTCTAAGATCGGGAATAAATCCGTCAAGTAATCACGCAATACATTTCCAGTTACAGAAATAGTGTCTTCGCCTTTACGGATACGCTCTAAAGTAAATTTAGTAGCTTCAATTGGAGAAAGGATACGAATATCCAATCCTTTGGTATCATAATTCGGCAAATATTTATTTACTTTTTCAATGATTTCAGCATCATGCGCTCTGTTTTCATCTAACCAAAAAACTGCCGGCGTATTAGATAAACGAGCTCTGTTAACCGCAAGTTTTACCCAATCCTGAATTGGTGCATCTTTAGCTTGACACATACGGAAAATATCTCCTTTTTCTACTGGTTGGTCAAAAAGAATATCGCCAGAAGCATCGCTTACGCGGATAGTTCCACTAGCCGAGGCTTGGAAAGTTTTATCATGAGAACCATATTCTTCTGCTTTTTGAGCCATTAAACCAACATTTGGCACAGAGCCCATCGTGGTTGGATCAAACGCTCCGTGTTTTTTACAGTCCTCAATGGTTGCTGTGTAAATACCTGCATAGCATCTATCAGGAATTAAAGCCAAAGTATCTTGTTGTTTTCCATCTTTATTCCACATCTGTCCAGACGTACGGATCATTGCTGGCATTGAAGCATCAACAATCACATCTGAAGGAACGTGTAAATTAGTAATGCCTTTATCAGAGTTTACCATTGCTAAAGCCGGGCCATTTGCAATTGCTGTATCAATCGCCGCTTTAACTTTAGCTTCTTGTGGTTGACCAGCAATTTTTGCATATACATCGCCCAAACCGTTACTTGTATCAACTCCTAAAGTTTTGAATAGCTCCGCATATTTTTCAAAAACGTCTGCAAAATAAACTTCTACAATCGCACCGAAAATGATAGGATCTGAAACCTTCATCATCGTTGCTTTTAGGTGTGCAGATAATAAAACGCCCGACTCTTTGGCTTCGTTAATCGCTTTTGCAACAAAAGTTTTTAGTTTAGAGATGCTCAATACAGAACTATCAACAACTTCTCCTACCTTTAAGTTAGCCAATCCTTTTAATTCTGTAACCGCTCCGCTAGCATCAACAAACTCTATTTTAAATTTCGAATCGCTTTTTACAGTAATCGATTTTTCAGAACCGTAAAAGTCGCCTTTGCTCATGCTGGCAACTTTTGTTTTAGAGTCTGAAGACCAAGCGCCCATTGAGTGTGGGTTAGCTTTTACATAGTTTTTTACTGCTTTTGGTGCTCTACGGTCCGAGTTTCCCTCACGTAAAACTGGGTTTACTGCAGAACCTAATACTTTTGAATATTTAGCTTTGATCGCTTTTTCTTCTTCTGTTTTGGCGTCTTCCGGATAATTAGGCAATGCAAAACCTTGAGACTGTAATTCGGCAATAACTTCTTTTAACTGTGGAATAGAAGCAGAAATGTTAGGCAATTTAATAATATTAGCTTCTGGCGTGGTCGCTAAAGTCCCTAATTCTGTCAGTGCATCTCCAATTTTTTGATCATCTTTTAAAAACTCAGGAAAGTTTGCTAAAATCCTTCCTGCTAAAGAGATGTCTCTTGTTTCAACATCAATACCTGCCGAAGCTGTAAAAGCTTGAACAATCGGTAAAAATGAATAAGTAGCTAGCAATGGAGCTTCGTCTGTTTTAGTATAGATAATTTTTGATGAGTTTGACATGTGTTTATTTTATGATATTTGAAATAAAATGTCCTGTAAAGGACTGATTTGATAAATCGCTTAAAGATAAAGAAAGCATTGAATCTTATGTGTATATTAATTGTTTTTAATGATTATGTGATGGCTTTGATGATTAATATGATATTTGACGAGAATTTTAAAGCTAAAAGTAGGATAAACTCTTTTTTGGTCGAATATTTGAACGCCGGAGTGTGAATTCGGGCTTTTTTGTTAATTTTACACCCAGAAAGAGATTTTGATGAATTTTGTTAACGAATTTT
>JBBSTQ010000464.1:0-2933 GCA_038235745.1 Sphingobacteriales bacterium | reverse complement strand
TGACGATTTTAAAACGATCATCATTGAGGTCAAAACCTTTGATAATGTATTCTTTTAAGCGCTGTGTTGCCCAAATACGAAACTGCGTTCCTTGCACAGATTTTACTCTGTAACCAACAGAAATAATAACGTCAAGATTGTAGTGTTTTACCTCCTTTTCCTGTGTTTTGCCTTCAATAGCGCCGTTTGGAGTGGTTGTTCGGAATTTCCGAACAACCACTTTCTCGTCTAACTCACCTTCTTCAAAAACGTTCTTGATATGTTCACTAATCGTGGATTTCGATTTGTTAAATAATTCACAAAGTTGTGCTTGCGTTAGCCAAACCGTTTATGCTTCTAGGCGCACATCTACTTTGATGTTGCCCTCGTTATTTTGATAAATTAAAATCTCACTGGTGCTCATAAATTAATATGAAAGGGTTTCCGATTTGGGAAGACTGGATGCATTAACCAACTGCTCTAACTAGTTTAAAAATTAAAACAGTCTAATATAATCGAAAATTCACATTTTTCCTTGCAAAACTCATCGCTTAACTTTCAACAAAACAGTTAATGCATCATAAGCTGAGCAGTATGATTTTTGCTTTGTTACCCAAACCAACATAACAAAAGCAAAGTTTCAAGCGCCAAAATTCTAATACCCAAGCCTCTTCAAACCCTCTTTAGCCTTAGTTTCAATGCTGTTTTCGTACTCGTGGCTTTTCATAGCGATGGCCTGTTTGTAATAGTTTGCCGCTCTTGCTTTATCCCGTTTCCCTTCATAAATACTGCCGATGCTTAAAGCGGCATTGGCTGCATAATAATAGCTGGTTTGCTTACCCGAGTTGATCGCTTTTTGATAGTGGCTAATTGCATCACTATCTTTAGAAAGCTCATCGTAAATTCTTCCTAAACGGTAGTCAACTTCAATCTGGTCTCTTTGTAATTTAAAATCGCTGGCATCTTTACCCGCTAAGGTTTGTAAGGCTTTGGAGTAGTAGCCACCGTCAAACTGTAATCTTGCTTTTAAAAGGTTAATGTCTGGGGCCGCATCATTTGCTTCCTTAAGCGCTTGTTTGTCTTTCTCATCGTACAAATCGCCCTGAGTTTTTACCATTTTTAAAAATGCCTGATAACGGCCATTATCGCCACGTAAAAAGTAGTAGTAAGCCAATTTTAAGTAAGCGTCTTTTACAAAACTGATTCCTTTGGTCTCCTTCAAATAACTGATCAAGGAAACGTTCGCATCAGAATCCATTCTGTTCAACTTTGCATTGCCTAACAAATAATCAAGTTTGGGGAAATCCATGTAGTTTGCGCCCTGTGGTCGTTTCATTAAATAAGCTATCGCACTGTCATTGTTTGCGTTTCTGCTAGCTACATAGCCTTGCAGATAAGTTTTTAGCAAACTTTTGCTATTCATGGTGTTTGTGTAGCCGATGATTTTGTTGTAGCTTGATTTATTCGGAGTTAAATCTGTTTCTATGTAACACAAAAAGAAAACTACTTCGTCGGTATAAAAACTGTAAGAAGTTTTTGGAAGTGTAGTCATCAAATTTTCCAATGTTCTGATTCCGGCGTTAACGTTTCCGCTAAATCCAAATGTACTTGCAATACCCTTCATGTTTGAAGGGATTGAGCCCAATACAACATCAATTAGTCCCGCACTTTTTTTATTTGGTAAAAAAGAAGGGAATTTCTTCTGGTTTTCGTTCAACAAGTTGTCTGCTTTTTTAACATCAAATCCAGACGATAAATAGTCCTGAAAGCGGCTTTTTAGTAATCCCCACTGCAAGTAAACTTCCGCTTGAGCAAACAAAAAATAGGGTGAATTTCTGTCCTGCTTTGTTAAATAAGCCAACCGCGAATCTCTGCGAGATTTTAAACGCTCAAAATCCGCTTTGTTTTCTGATGATAAAAGCGTGAAAAAATCAACATAGTTTTCTAGCAATACAGGTATTGCATTTTGTGGATTTTGTGATTTTTCTTTTTGTATAAGCTGCGTGGCATCTTGCAGGCGCAAATCGTAAATTGCGTTATAGGCGTTTATGCAGTTGCTATTGAAATCAAAATTAGCTTTAGAAACTAACGTGTTCCCTAAAACAAGCAGTAGTAAAACGAGAGATTTTTTGATCATTTGTTATTTGTTTTTGGGTATAAAAAGAAAAAACACCTTGATTAACTCAAGATGTTTTCCCTAAGAACAATAAAAATACCAATATTAAACTGCTGGTACTCCTTTAATTTCATCGGCCATAGTTTCATCAACTAAAATTCTGCCACAGTGCTCGCAAACAATTATCTTTTTGCGCTGGCGAATGTCAGATTGGCGCTGAGGTGGAATCTGGTTAAAACAACCAGAACATGAATCACGCTCAATAGTTACCACTGCTAAACCATTTTTGAAGTTGCTTCTTAAACGGTTGTAAGCAATTTTTAAACGGTCGTCAATTTTTTCCGAAGCCTTATTAGCTTCTTTAATCAAAACTTCTTCTTCTTTTT
Organism: Sphingobacteriales bacterium; assembly: GCA_038235745.1. Taxonomy (GTDB): domain Bacteria; phylum Bacteroidota; class Bacteroidia; order Sphingobacteriales; family Sphingobacteriaceae; genus Pseudopedobacter. The sequence continues at coordinate 452 of JBBSTQ010000464.1, read as the reverse complement.
GAGTTTCAGAAGTAATGTTGTCCAACTCAGTTTTTTTACCTTCCAAGTCTTTTTTTCTCTCTTCTAAAGCTAATAAAGCAGCGTCGTAAACCTCGGTTTTGCTGTTGATATCATATTGAGTTTCCTTGATTTTCTTTTCAGATACCTGAACGTCTAATCCTTGGATTTCAATTTCTTTTGATATCGCATCAAACTCACGATTGTTTTTTACGTTGTTTTGCTGAGTTTCGTATTTTTTAACCAATGCCTGAGATTCTTTAATCATATTCTTACGATTAACGATTGAATCTTCTAAGTCATCTAATTCTGCTTTTATCTTTTGGATACGAGTTTCTAATCCGGCAACGTCATCTTCTAAATCTGCTACTTCCATTGGAAGCTCTCCACGGGTCTGACGGATTTTATCAACTTTGGTGTGGATGGTCTGTAGCTCGTATAAAGCTTCAAGCTTT
>JBBSTQ010000463.1:0-2934 GCA_038235745.1 Sphingobacteriales bacterium | reverse complement strand
TTTGTTCTGGTACAAAATTGAATTTTGTTTGCGTTCCCTGTAAGTAGCCTTTGCCCCACAAGCCACCAGAACCAATGGCTATTTTAGATTGGTTTACGTTGTAACCTGCACCTCTTGGATCTTTGACTATCCCCAACAATAAATCAATCCTTACTTTTTGATGCGGTTTTAAAATGTTGTTATAAGCAAAATCAACGCTGAACACAAACATCAAACACAGTACAAACCCTCCAACGAAAGTAGCAATCAAACTTCTTGATTTCTGATAGTTAAAAATCAGTATACCTAAAAGTACTACTAAACCTATAACCACATAAATCTTTGAAAATAAAAGGGTTAAAACAAATAAAATAATCATTAATACACCTGAAATCAAATAGATTGGAGATAGTCCTTCGCGGTATAACACAAAGATTAAGGATACAAAAACCAAGGCGGAACCAGCATCGGGCTGTAAAATAATAAGCAATACAGGAACGCCTAAAATTGCTAGGGTCGGTAGAAGCGTACGGAACTCCGTCAGTTTGGAATTCATCACGCTGAGATGTCTTGCCAACAACAAAGATGTGGCCCATTTTGCAAACTCAGAGGGTTGTAGCCTAAAATTACCAATCGGAATCCAAGCCTGATTACCACCCACATTTCTTCCAACTACCAAAACCGCCACCAACAAAAGAATGGTTATTCCATAAAAAATGGGAGAAAACGTAAACATAAACCTGCCATCCAAAAGAAGAATAACAATTCCTACAACTATCGATATAACTATAAATATCAACTGTTTACCAGAGTTACTTGATAGGTTAACTAGCGCTTCGTCTTCATTATAAACCGCAGCATGGATGCTGAACCAGCCGATAGCTAGCAGGCATAAGTAAATAAATATCGTGAGGAAATCTACGTTAAAGAAAAAGTTTCTGTTTTGGTTATTCATCTCCTCAATTAGATTTTTTTATTCCCGGGATAACCGCTGGCTGAATGATTATACGATTACTTTTGCTAGTATCTGGCCTAGAACCAGGGCGGACATAAAGTTTGCGTTGCCCTGGTAGTAAGTTTGCGTTTACCAACCTATCCGTATAATATTTTGGTCTGCTGATGGAATCTCTCAGGTATTTTTCAATCATCAAACTGGCAATAGGGGCTGACCATGTAGCGCCGTAACCAGCGTTTTCCACCACTACTGCGATAGCAATTTTTGGATTAATTCGTGGTGCAAAAGCTATAAATACCGAGTGGTTTTCCCCATGCGGATTTTGAACTGTTCCTGTTTTTCCACAAACTTCAATATCGTTAATTTTTGCGTTGTAGGCGGTTCCGTTTGGTGCATTAACCACTCGGCTCATTCCCTCAATTACCGCATCAAAATATTTTGCATCGATACCTGCATTGTTTTTTTCGGTGTATTCTTTTTTAATAACTTTCTTTTCGCCAATGGCTTTTATTAAGTGTGGTTTGTAGTAAAAACCTCTATTTGCTAAAATAGCAGTCACATTTGCCATTTGTAACGGCGTTATTCCTAATTCTCCCTGTCCAATTGATAAAGAAATATTAAAAGAAGACGTCCATCTATCGTTTCCGAATGTTTTGGTGTAATACGCTGAACTCGGAATCAAACCTTTTCGTTCTGCTGGCAAATCAATATCTAAAGTATTGCCGACGCCAAATTTCATGACCGCTTCTCGCCATCTTGTGTAAGCATTAACCGATCTAGCTCCGGTTTGGTCAATCATACGGGCGTAGGTGTAGCCGTAATAAGTGTTGCAAGATTCTTCAATAGATTGTGTAAGGTTAATTGTGCCGTGAACGTGGGTACATCCCATAAATCCCCTGCGACCGTAGCGATAACCGCCGGGACAATTATAGAACGTGTTAGGTGTAATTAAACCAAATTGTTGCGCAACTAATGCGTTTATCACTTTAAAAATTGAGCCTGGAGGATATTCAGCCTGTATTGGACGAATAAACATTGGTTTAAAAGGGTTCTCCAATAATTTCATATAATTATTGCCCCGTTGCCTGCCCACCATCATGTTTGGATCGTAACCTGGACTACTGATGGAAGCTAATATTTCGCCCGTGGATGGCTCTATCGCTACCACGCTGCCAATTTTATTTTGCATCAGCATCTCGCCATAGAGCTGTAATTTTTTATCCATCGAAGAAATCAGTTTATCTCCTGCAACCGCTGTTGTGTCAAATTTACCGTCAAAAAAGCTTCCTTGTTCGCGGTTGTGTACATCAACCATAATGTTTCTCACACCTCGCTGTCCTCGTAGCAAATCTTCGTAAGATTTTTCGATACCTGTTTTGCCGATATAATCGCCCTGACAATAAAAACCATCGTGTTTTTCTATTTCACGATCATTTACTTCGCCAATGTAGCCTAAAAACTGAGCAGCGGTGGAATCTGGATAGTATCTTACCGAACGGTTTTGTACGTAGAATCCCGGAAACTCGAATAATTTCTCTTGAAAAGCAGCATAAGTAAGTGCCGATATTTGTTTTTGGAAAAGTGAAGCTCGGTAAAGGGAGTAATTTTTAGCTTTTTTGAATGCCTTATCAAAATTTTTTTTCTCGATTTTAATCAGTCTGCAAAACTCAAGCGTATCCATTTCTTTTACCTGCCCGGGAATGACCATCAAATCATAAACAGGCTCGTTCTGAACTAAAACCTTGCCCGTTCTATCTAAGATTACTCCACGAGCCGGGTAAATCAATAGCTTTCGCAACACGTTGTTATCGGCGGAAAGCTTGTAAGAATCATCAATAACTTGGATATAAAACAACCTCCCCAGCAAAATTAAACCAACTAGAATGATGATTCCTTGAATGATGTATCGGCGCTTAAAAAAACTGTTCATTTACGTTGTTTCCGTCTAAAAAATACGATTTCGGCTATAAAAACCAAAGTTAAGGTAAATAATGAACTGA
>JBBSTQ010000462.1:0-2954 GCA_038235745.1 Sphingobacteriales bacterium | reverse complement strand
TTTTTTATAAAAAAAAATATTTGAATTGAAGCCGCACTTTAAAACCAAAGACGTAACTTTTAATCCTCGCACTAAAATGGTAAACAAACCGCCAGCCACTCCAACACAAATTAATTTCGTGTATAAACCACATTTTACGTTTACGTAAACGAATGTAAACAAATTTTTCCTTGCTCCATATTTTTATTTAAAAATAGCTTGAAAGAAGCTAAAGGAATTAGAGCTAACAGTAAAGACATCAAAGCGGGTTGTTTTGCACTGAATTTGAAACTATTAGAAATTTAACTAGCGGTGTTTTGATAGTTGTAACCTTTTCTGTGATACCGGCATTCGTAACAACATGAAAAACAATTTGATAGAGTTAAATAATAAAATCCTGTTAAGGAAATGTTCTGTTATCGAGACCATCAATGATGAACTGGAAAATATGTGTCAGGTTGAACACTCCAAACACCGCTCTTTTGAGAATTTCATAACCAACACCCTTCCTGAATTTATTACTTACAGTTTCTTTCCTAAAAAACCTGCTATAAGATACCACCCTTTTTAGTCAACTCAAGTTGCACTATTTTAAAATCGAACTCAGGTTATTATTCGTTACTCAGAGATTCGAAATGTGTTTTCTGCATCAAGAACTAACCTTAACTTGTTTTGGTTTGAAAAACGACAGGTTCGGATAAGATATCTGTTTTTAATTGTGTCTGTTTTTAAGTTAAAAAAATGAAAAATTTCCAGATTATGTATAAATCCTCAAAAGCAAATTAAAGAGGATGACGTTATTTCGATAGCTTGAATGGTGAGTTAGTAATCAACTTTAAATCTTTGTTTAACTTGATCTTTTAAATTATCTAGACACAAAAGAATGAATGTGTACATTTTTAAACAAAAAAAAGCTGGATTAAAAATCCAGCTTTTTTCCTCTCCGATTAGTAGTATGGATGCAATTGAAAAATCAATCACCCCCACGACATTAATTTACTGATTTTCAATATATAACCAATTTGGACGGGCTCTTTCTTCTGTTCCACTTCCATCAATCAGAGGAGTAATTCTTTCTCCGTTTAATACCGTGGTTACACTTCCGCCACCATCAAGCATAAACGCAAACTCAACATTAAGTGCAGACAAAATACGGATAACATCATCTGCAGTCATGCCTACTCCTCCATAGCCTCTTCCGCCACAGCTGAATATTAAAAGATCTCCATTGGCATACTGAGCGATTACCTGCCTAGGGTCGGTATCTCTAGTATAGTTACCAACGGTACTGAGAATAGCCTGTGATACGGGTTGACCATTTTCAATCAGCGGTGTAAAGGCTGAAATAGCATTATTTGCTCCATCACTTAGAATAGCTGCCATTGTCCCATAAGCTGGATAGGCAAGCAGCTGGTTCCCACTTTTAATACCCAAAGTATATCTTCTTGTTATACTGTCCTGAACTGAAACTCCGTTAATAACTTGGTGCCCAGTAGGAATAGTAATGCCTGGAGGTTGGTAACTTTGCCCCATTGAGGCATTAAAAGCCACACAACAATCCACTCTTCTTGCAAAGTTCGTCCCTGTCTCTCCTTGATTGGTTTGGGCATAGGCAGTTTTTAGGTCGAAGTTCACGGAGTGATCAATCGTAGTTAAATGGTAGTTGGTTGATGATACTGGGTCATAAAGATTGGCAAGCGTGTATAAGTTGTCACACCATGTTGCCGGGTAGGTGAAATTGAAATTTGCCAAAGTAAAATCATCGTACCAAATATTTGCGTCTTGGGTTGATGCACTACCGGTACCAGTTCTGTAGTTTTCAAAAAGAAGTTTATTTGCCTTCCTTTTTGTGTGGTCTTTTGTCCAGCGGATAGGGATATTTAATACTTGCACATTGTTGATATACAGTTCTGCCCTTCCGTTTGTGTTCATCTTGGTGTTGGCTTTAAATACCATTTTTACATCATAATAAACACTACCTACCAAACTACTACCCACTGCTGGATAGCGTTTCCCGAAGTCATCGCCTAAAGAACCAGGCTGGTCGGCATAATAAACAACGGGTTTAAAGTAAAAATTTCCGTTAGCATCTTTATCATACATGATCCGGAAACTACCTCCCTCGCCGTCTGCCACGCCATCTGCTCCGTCACCAATACCCAAGCCCCAACCAATAACAGCCGCCTTTTTAAAGTCGAAAGCCGAGTGAAACTTGACCTTATAGTTTATCTCATATCCTGAATGATCAGGAATGTTGGAGTATGTGATTACTCCACCAGCATCGTTAGTTACGTTTTTCAGTAATGTTACCCGTAATCTGGATAAGGATATCAAAGTTCTTGATTGTTCAGCTTGTGTAAAGGCATTGATATCTCCAAAATCTGCAGTGGCCATTGCAACGTTATAATTAACGCTGTTAGTCCAATTGTTCCAATCAACGGAGATATTCGTCAAACTTAACGTTTTCCTTTTGTTTTCGATTTGACTTTGAACAGGTTGGGTACCTTCGTCATTTTGCATCTCTTTTTTACAAGAGCTTGAGAATAGTAATGAGGCCGTAACCATCACAGTCGTCATCAGAAAGGGAACTTGTGTTTTCATATTGATTAATTTTAGTTTAAAATTAGTGGCAATATTGCCTAACATTTGATTTCGAGAGAGTTGCTTAGTTTTTTATATAAAAAGTTTAAATATGGGAGGATTTTTGAAGAGTGATTTGAGTGGAATTGAGTTTCATATTAACAGCATTAAATTAAAGAGGTGTTCAATAAATCAAACACCTCTTTAAGTATTCTGCTTTTTCTGTCTACTAAATCTTTTTAAAAACCACCATTTTGTGGCATTACCACCGTCAAGTTGGCATCAATCACATTTTGAGGAATTGGATAAAGCGTATCGCGAGCGGTAGCGGTTTGTCCACCACGCTTATTATATAGTTTAACACGCTCTAACCATTTACCAGTTCTTAATAAAGT